>JBOHKJ010000325.1:0-19453 GCA_050728975.1 Kiloniellales bacterium
GGACAGCTCGTTGCCGATCGCCCGGAAGATATCGGTCAACTCGTCGTTGGTCGGCGAATTATGATAATGAGCCGGCGAGGTGGCGCAGTCGCGGTAGAGGTCCTGGGTGGTGGCATCGCCGAGGTCGAACGTAATCGTATACATGATGATTCCCTGAGCTTTCATGGCGGTACAGAGGCTTGCCATGCGGGTGTTGAGAATACCGTTGGCGGTGCCGTTACTCGCGGTCCCCAGGCGACCTTCGCTCAAGCGATTGTAGGCCGTGTAGTCGGCATCGGGGTAGTCGTCGTCGTTGGGATTGCCCGGCAGGGCGTCCGGCCAGTCGTACCACTGGTTCTGACCGTCAGTGAGGAGGATCACCACCTTGTCCATCAACGGCGTGCCATAGTCGAGCGGCAGCTCGGTCGGCTGCGCGCCGTCCCACAGCCCGCGCCAGTTCGGCGATATGGTGCGCCATCCCCAGGCGAGACCCATGTTCGCCATGGTGCCGCCGCGATGCCAGGGCTCCATCTCGTCGATCGCGTCGAGAACCGAGCTCTTTTCGGCGATTAGCGGCGTGATCGGCGGCCCGCAGCCGAGGTTTGGCCCGGTGCCCTCGTTTTCGGCAGCGTTTGCCGCATCGATCGGCGGCCAGTCATTATCGCCGTCGGCGCCCCCGTACTGTTCGGCCGTCGAAGGCCAGAACAGCGCGGTAAAGGGCGCGGTGGCCGGCGGGTCGTCGGTCGTGTCATAGGGCGACTCGCGCGCCTCGACACAGCCCTTCCAGTCGACGTCCGTCGTCTCGTAGTAGAAAATCGCTTCGGCAATCTCGATGTTGTCGCTACCGCCGAGGCGCTCGATCCTGATGCGGTGGTATCGATAGGCCGTCGAGGTATCGACGCCCGAGCGGTAGGTCTGGGCGATCGCGAAGGATGAATCCTCGAAGGTATCGCTGTGCAGGTCGACCCAGTTCGTCTCGTCGGTCGAGCCCTGCAGCGTCACCGTGACGTCCGGGTTGTTGTTGTCGACAAAGCCCTCGTCGCGCGAGCCCACGATACGATAGCCGATGATCGTGCGGTCGTTTCCCCCGCCCCAATCCTTCCCGATATAGCCCGGGTTGGTATCCGGGGTTCGGGCGACATCGCTGTGAGGCTGGTTGGGATAGCCGTCGAAGGCAGCTTCCAGGTCGCCACCACTGTCCATGTTCCCGATGGCCGTGCCCATCGTGCGCATATTGTCGAGGAAGCCGACTTCGGTGCCGCCCTCGAGCCAGTCCGTGTGCTGGTTGCCCATGTTGACCATCGCGGCGTAAGGAACCAGGCTGACCCAGAAATCCGGCACCGTTTCGCGATCGCCGTAGAGGATGTCGATCAGGTCGGCGGCGGCAGACTTCATGGCGTCCATCTTCCCGCCGGAGCGCATCGAGCCGGTGTTGTCCATCACCAGCGCCAGCTCCATGCCGCGGATCGCGCGCTCGACGACAGCCGTGGCGCTTACCGTCATGCTGTCGATATTGACGACGCGCAGGAACGTGGTCGGCACTTCTGCCGATGCGGTGACCGTGACCTCTTCGCCGTCTTCGGTCACGCTGATGTCCAGCGGGTCGACGGTCGAGCCCATGAATCCGACCGGGAAGTTGGCGGTGAAGTATTTGTTGATGTCGTCGTCGCGGTAGGAGTGGAACACGGAGCGACCGCCGGCGAGCGCGGCAGCGTCTACGGCCTGGCCGAGCTTGGCCTTGACTAGGTACCCGCGCGCCGAGTCGGTCGCCAGGCCGACGAAGGCAACCAAGGGAATGATCGCGGCGCCGATAATGACGGCGACGGCCCCGCGGCGGCTTGCGGCGAAGTCCGCCGCCGACGCCCGCCAGCGCCGGATCAGAGTTCGAGTGCGCCCCAGCATCGTCACCCTCTCCAGCTAGAGATATTCCGACCCCTTCCTTCTACGCGCCAATCCTCTACAAAAAGTAAAATCAAAGTATTTAACTCAAATAATGAGGAGCTCTCGAAACACTCGCCGCCACCTCTACTCTCCCGTTAATTCAAAATATCTCACCGATATATCAATTACTTATGGTGCGACGTATAGGAAAACACCGAGTCTTTCCACACACCTTCTCCATAACGGGTGCCGCCGCGACGTCCAGCGATAGAAGGGATTTTACTCAAGTTTTCGACAACGTTGTAGTATACTAGACCGTTTTATTTGTAGTGGCCGGCGATTTTCTGTTTGTTCGCTTTACCGTTTTTTAATGCGCCTCCGCGATTATTCGCCTCGATGGTGCGCTGTGAAAAGGAGTCGCAATCATGCTTACCGTTATTCGCTCTTTCCTGAAGGACGAGTCGGGCGCGACTGCCATCGAGTACGGCCTGATCGCCGCCCTCGTGTCGGTTGCCGCGATCGTCGCCCTCGGTGCGATGGGTGACGCGCTCGTGGTCATCTTCGAGACCGTGAAAAGCGAGCTGACCTCGGCTGCCGCGCAGGCGGGCGGCTAATAACGCGAGCTGGCCAGCATGCCTGGCCGGCTCCGTTAAGCGAAAAGAGGGGCCGGAGAGAAAACTCCGGCCCCTTTTCCGCTCAAGGACCACGGGGGAGTTGTCCGATGAGCACGACCCACCTTGCCACGCAGCTGGCGCTTCTGGCCTTCGTCGGCATAGCCGTCTGGGCGGCCTATTGCGATCTGCGGAATTTTACGATTCCTAATCGCGCATCGCTGGCGATCGCTGCCCTCTTTCCGGCCTTCGTGCTGGCCTCGCCGGCGTCGATCGATTGGATCGGCGCGACCACGGTCGCTGCTCTGGTTCTCCTGACCGGTTTCTTCCTCTTCAGTCGCGGTTGGCTTGGCGGTGGCGACGCCAAGCTGCTGGCCGCCGTCTCGCTGTGGGCGGGGCCCGCCCTCATCATGCCCTTCCTGCTCTATACGACCGCTGTTGGCGGCCTGCTCTCGGGCTTTTACTGGTTCGCCGCTCGGCGCTCGCTCGCCGCTGCCGGAGGACCTCACGAGAAAGGTTTACGGGCTGGCCTGAAGGCGCCCGTGCCTTACGCCCTAGCCATTGCAATTGGCGCGATTTACGTAGCGTTCACGCTTTACGGACTAAGGTAACACCATGTCCATGAGGAACGTGCTGCTGATCGTTTCCGCCGTCTTGCTGACCGCCGGAACGGGTATCGCGGCCCACAGCTGGTTGAACAGTCAGAGGGCACCGGCGCCAGTCGCTGGTCCGTCGCAGGCCGCTCCGGTTTACACCGAGGTTCTGGTCGCGAAGGCCGCCATTCCGACCGGCACCTTCGTCAAGGACGAGCATTTTCGCTGGCAGGTCTGGCCGGACGACAACTTGCCGGAAAACTATCTGGTGAAAGGCGCGTTCGACGAGACCACGCTGGTGGGATCCGTGGTTCGCCGCGGTATCGCAAGCGGAGAGCCGATCACCGCCTCCCGTCTGATCAAGCCGGGCGATCGCGGCTTTCTGTCCGCGGTCCTCCGGCCGGGTTATCGCGCCATCACCACGCGCGTCGACGCCGCCTCGGCGATTGCCGGCCTGGTCTTTCCTGGCGACTTGGTGGATATCGTACTCACCCATGCCGTCACGATCAAAGGCGGCGGGGACAGCGTCGAGCGTCACGCCAGCGAAACAGTGCTGACCCAGGTTCGCGTTCTGGCCATCGATCAGAACGTCGACGATCAGGGCGATCAACCGAAGGTCGGCAAGACGGCTACCTTCGAGTTGACGCCAAAGCAGGTCGAGGTGCTGACCGTTGCCCGTGAGATCGGCAGCCTGTCGCTGAGCTTGCGCAGCCTGGCCAAGAACGAGGAGGAACTGCAGAGGATCCTCGAATCCGGCGAGCCGCTGGCGTATCCGGAGCCCAAGCCGGGGCGTACCTACACCTGGGATAACGAAGCCAGCCGCCTGGTTACGATCGGGTCCGGACGCGCCGCCGAAGATGTCGTGCAAGTGGGGCGCGGCAATGCCGTCCAAGAGATGCACTTCAAGAAAGGCAAGTGACCATGACCGCGTTGCGCCAAATTGCGGCCGCGTTCGCGCTGCTGGTCGCCTGCCTCGCTCCCCTTTCGGGCAATGCCCAGGTGAGTGGCGTCATTGAGGCTGCGCGCGTCAAAAGCGTGACGATCGAGCTTCACGAGGGCGCCTTGATCCGTATGGATCGCGCCGCCTCCTCGATCTTCATCGCGAACCCCGCGATTGCCGACGTCACCGTCAAGTCGACCCGGCTGGTCTATCTCTTCGGCAAGACTGCCGGAGAAACGACGCTGTTCGCCGTCGACAGCGCAGAGAACGTGCTTGTCAATCTTCGGGTCATCGTTCACCACAACCTCAGCCGGATGCGCGAATCGATGGCACGCCTGGTACCGAACGGCAGCGTCCAGGTCGCCTCGATCGACCGTGGCGTGGTCCTGACCGGCTCCGTCCCGACGGCCACCGACGCCGAGAACGCCCGACGCATTGCGATGCGATTCATCGGCGAGGGTGAAGAGGTCATAAATCGCTTGGAGGTGACCGAGCCCAATCAAGTCAACCTGCGTGTCCGAATCGCCGAAGTGTCGCGCGAAGTCCTGAACCAGATGGGCATCAACTGGGACGTTTTCGTCTCCGGAACCTTGAACGGCGCCTTCTCAAGTCTTAATCCGACCGCTGGCGTCAACGATTTCCTGCTCGGCTACAACGAGGGCGACGTCGATCTCAACGTCCTGGTCGATCTCCTGGCCCAGGACGGCGCCCTAACAGTGCTTGCAGAGCCCAACCTCACGGCGCTCAGCGGCGAAACGGCCAGCTTTCTCGCCGGCGGCGAGTTCCCGATTCCGATCGCGCGCGATGAGAACGAGGTTACGATCGAATTCAAACAGTTCGGCGTCAGTCTCTCGTTCACGCCTACGGTCTTGAGCGACGAGCGGATCTCCATGCGGGTGAGGCCAGAGGTGAGTCAGCTGTCGAGCGCGGGCGCCATCGAGCTCGCCGAGTTCCAGATCCCGGCCCTCACCACCCGACGTGCCGAAACCACCATCGAGCTCGGCTCCGGCCAGAGCTTCGCCATCGCCGGCCTGCTGCTGGACAATACCCAGCACGACGTCAGCAAAATCCCGGGCTTGGGCGACATTCCCATCCTCGGAACCCTGTTCCGCAGCAAGCGGTTCGAGCGCGACGAGACCGAGCTGGTGATCATCGTGACGCCCTACTTGGTGCGGCCGGTGTCCGATCCTGTGGAGTCGATTCCGCTGCCGACCGATCCCTATATGATGGCTCGCCCGATGGCCCAGCAACAGGGCGCTGGCGTCCCTGTTACTGCGGACAAGGCGCCCCCTCCTGTAGTGCCGGAGACTCCTCTCGCCAGCCTTCCGGTGGCGCCGCAGATCCTGCCACCCAGCAGCGCCGCCAAGGGCAATGGCGCCGAGGGCGGCAGCGGCGGCGGCTTCATCGTCGAGTAAGGGGGTATCCATGTCTCGCAAGCGCCTCAGCCCCGATGTCCGCCTGGTCGTGCCGCTCGCGCTGATTGTCCTGGCTGCCGGCTGCGGGCCGATCGATCCTCGCGCCAACAGCGTCGAGGCCATCGAGTCGGCGGTGAACCCGGCCGGATGGCAGCAGATTCCGCGCCCGGTCGAAAATCAGGTCGAGACCGTAACCGTCAGTCACAAGGTCGCCTTCGCCGGCAATCGGAGCGACGTGACGAATGACGAGCGCGCAAGCCTGCAATCGTTTCTGGAAGCTGCCGGTGTGCCCAAAGGCACGCGGCTCGGCGTCGAGATGCCCTCCTCGCCGCTCGGCGACCGCGACACTCTATCCGTCGCACGGGCAAGCGCGATCCGATTGGAGCTTTACCGCCTTGGCTATGGCGTGAAGTTCGAAGACCCCTCGGAATATGACGCTCGCGGTGACGATATGATCGAGATTCGTGCGGCGCGGACGATCGTGGCGCTGCCCGACTGTTCGCAGCCGCAGCCCCTGCAGGGTCAACGTCCGCTTCACGACTTCGGCTGCTCCAGCACAGCGGTGCTCGGACTCATGGTCGCCAGCCCTTCGGAGCTCAATCGAGGCCTGCCCCTGGCGCCGGCCGACGGCGACGCCTCGGTCCTCGGCGTTCAGCGCTATCGCGCCGGCACGCCGACCCCGCTCAAGGACGAAGCGACGTCAAGCCAATGAGCGCAGCTGATCCCCTCTTCAATACCGAGCCGTCCACGGACGAGGCGGCTGAGTGTATTGCATTTGTCGGCGACAACCAGACCCATGGTGTCGTAGCGGAGGTGCTCGGCCAGCATTACGAGCGGCCGATCGTCGCTGCTGGCGGCAGCAAGGAGGCGCTCGAGTTCCTGGCCGACTTTCCAGCGCCGAAGGTGATGATCGTCGATATCGGCGATTCGCCTTCTCCAATGACGCCTATGTTGTCCCTGGCGGCCGCCTTCACCAGCGATACGCGCTTGATCGGTATCGGCATGGTGAACGACATCGCGCTGTATCGCGAGATTGTCGGCGCCGGGATAACCGACTACCTGGTCAAGCCGGTCACAGAAAAGGCCCTCGCCGCAGCGCTGACCCGCACCGAGGAGCCGCTCTATGCGACCGAGCCACACGGCCAGGCACCAAAGAACCACCAGCGAATCGCCGTCATCGGCTCGCGGGGTGGCGTTGGCGCCACCACAATCGCGGTCAACCTCGGTTGGCTCTTCGCCGAGCAACGCAAGCTGCGGACCACGTTGGTAGATCTGGACCTGGAGTTCGGAACGGTGGCGCTCGCCCTCGACCTCGAGCCGACGCGCGGCCTTCGCGAGGCCTTGGAGAACCCTGATCGCATCGACGGCCTGTTCGTCTCCAGCGCCACCGCCAAGCTGACCGATCGCATGTCCATTATGGCGACCGAAGAACCGATGGCTGGCGACATAGTCTTCAATCCCGGCGCCATCGACGTCCTTTTCGAAGCGATCGAGCGTTCGAACGATTGCATCGTGACAGACCTGCCGCGTGGCTCTCACGAGCTGCGCCAACGGGTCTTCGAGAGCGCAACGCACATTGTCCTTGTCACCGAGTTGAATCTGCCGGGGCTGCGGGATTCGATTCGACTTCTGGGAAGTATCGAGGAAGTCGCCCGAGATGCGCCGATCATCGTGGTCGCAAACCGCACTGGTGGCGCGCTGCAGGGCATGCAGGTTGCCGATTTCCAGAAAGCCCTTGGCCGCAAAGTCGATTTGCAGATTCCGGAAGACGCCAAGACCTTCAATCTTGCCGCCAATACCGGGAAGACACTGCTCCAGGCCGATGCCAAAGGCAAAGCCAGCAAGGTCGTGGCGGCGATCGCCAAAAAGATCGCCCCCGACCAAATGGGCAAAGACCCGGCGTCGTCGAGCAAGAAGGGCTTGCGCGGTTGGCTGAAACGGAGCTAGCCGATTATGGCCCCTCCACCGAGAGACTCAGCCGCCGCGGCACTCGAGCGCCGGATCGCTGATGCCGCCAAGCCGCGCGGCACCAATCCCGCGCTGGCGGCTATTCAGGAAGAGCTGAAGCCGAAGATCCTCGAGGCCTTTGCCAACGAGGATCCCGGCAACCTGCCGCGCCCAGAGCTGGCGGTAAGGATCGGCCAGATCGTCACCAACATCCTGGAAGCCGCGGGCCACTCGCTCAATCTCCTGGATCGTCGGGTCCTGGTGACAGAGTTGATCAATTGGCTGGTCACCTGCAAGCCTCGGTCGCAACCCGCCACCCTCGCTCCGCCGGCAACGCCCCTCCCTCCCCCACCTCCGCGGCGGACAGGCGCCAAGCCGCTCGAACAGACCAACGCGTCGCCGGTTGCCGCTACCCGTTCCACCAGCACGACAGTGTCGCCAACGGTCGAGAACGCCAAGGAAAAGATCCAGCCGCTCATCATGGAGCGCCTGGACGTCAGCGCCGCTTCCCAGCTCCCGCGCGAAGCTCTCTCGCAACAGCTCGGAGAGATCGTTGCCGAGGTGCTTCTGGAGCAGAACTTGCGCCTCAACAAGCCCGAGCAGGAGAGCCTGGTCGAGCTACTACTTGATGACATGCTCGGGCTCGGGCCGCTCGAGCCATTGCTCGCCGATGAGGCAATCACCGATATCATGGTGAACGGGCCGTTCCAAACCTACATCGAGCGTCGCGGCAAGCTCGAGATGACCGACGTCCGATTCCGCGACAACTCACACGTTCTGAACATCGCCCGCCGTATCGTTTCGCTCGTCGGTCGTCGTATCGACGAGTCTCATCCCCTGGTCGACGCGCGCCTCCTGGATGGCAGCCGCGTCAACATCATCGTGCCGCCCCTGGCCATCGACGGCCCGTCTATCTCCATTCGTAAATTCTCCAAAAAAGGCATCACCCTCGACGTGATGCAGAAGCAGGGGAACGTCTCGAACAAGATGGCTACCGTGCTCAAGATCGCAGCCCGGAGTCGCCTTAACATCATCATTTCTGGCGGTACAGGCTCCGGTAAGACGACACTGCTGAACGCCATGTCTCAGATGATCGACACTGGCGAACGTATCGTCACCATCGAGGACGCGGCGGAGCTCCAGTTGCAGCAGCCGCACGTCGTCCGGCTCGAAACACGCCCAGCCAACCTCGAAGGGCATGGCGAAATTACCATGCGCGATCTGGTCAAGAACGCCCTGCGTATGCGCCCTGACCGCATCATACTTGGCGAGGTGCGCGGCGCCGAGGCGGTCGACATGCTGCAGGCCATGAATACCGGCCACGACGGCAGCTTGGGCACTGTCCACGCAAACCGGCCGCGTGAAGCCCTCACTCGCCTCGAGAACATGATCGGCTTGGCCGGCATCAACTTGCCAGCTCGAGCGGTGCGGACACAGATCGCCTCAGCCATCGACCTGATCGTTCAGATCCAGCGCATGCGCGACGGTATGCGCCGGGTTACCCATGTGGTCGAGATCGTAGGCATGGAGGGCGACATCATCACCACTCAGGACCTCTTCACCTACGAATTTGAAGGCGAAGGTCAGGATGGCCTACTGCAGGGGCAGTTCAAATCCTCCGGCCTGCGTCCGCATTTCGCACCCAAGGCCGCCTATTTCGGCCTCGAGAAGAAGCTGCTGGAGATCATGTAATGGACCTCGGCGCGATCCTCGGCAACGGTCAGCTCGGGCCGGAGTTTCTTGCAGTTCTCCTGGTTCTGCCCCTCGGCCTCATGCTGTTGCTGTTTGCTGTCTTCTCGGGTGGCGACAACAAGGTTATGGCGCGCCGTCTTAAGCGTGCCAAGGGTCACCCCGAACCCAGGATGCCGGAGGTCGTACAACAAAAGGTCAAGGTCAAGCGCTCGACGGTCTACAGCGAGATTCCGGCTATACACTTACTGATCAAGCGCTTGGTTCCTCAGCCTGAA
The DNA here is from genome assembly GCA_050728975.1 of Kiloniellales bacterium. Lineage (GTDB taxonomy): Bacteria > Pseudomonadota > Alphaproteobacteria > Kiloniellales > JBOHKJ01 > JBOHKJ01. Next base: position 9,334 of record JBOHKJ010000325.1, read on the forward strand.
GTATTGCGCCAGCGCCTCTCGCGCACCGGCTGGCAACTTACGATCGGCAACTATCTTCTGGCATGTCTGACCATCGCAATCGTCACCGCTGGCGGCAGCTTTGCAATCGGCCTCCTGCCGATCGTCGCCGCTCTCCCGGCGGGGCTCTTTTCCGGTTTGGCGCTGCCGTACCTAGCTGTCGGGATCGCGTCGAAGCGTCGTCAGACCAAGTTCATCGCCAGCTTCCCCGAAGCGATCGACCTAATGGTCCGCGGCATAAAATCCGGCTTGCCGATCAGCGAGGCGATCCGAACCGCCGGCGAGGAAGTTCCCGATCCTGTGGGTGTCGAAATGCGTCGCATAGTCGACGGCATCAAATTCGGACGCAAGCTCGAGGAAATGCTGTGGGAAGTGTCCCACCGTCTCGATATTCAGGAGTTCAAGTTTTTCACCGTAGCGCTCTCGATCCAAACCGAGACCGGCGGCAACCTGGCCGAAACGCTGGAAAACCTTTCCGACGTACTGCGCCGCCGCCGCCAACTGAAACTCAAGATCAAGGCGCTCTCTTCAGAGGCCAAGGCGAGTGCCTACATCATCGGCTCGCTGCCCTTCGTGATGGCAGTCCTGATCTTTCTGATGAATTCAGCCTACATCATGCAACTGTACTTCGATCCGCGCGGTAACATCATGGTCGGCGTCGGCCTGCTCAGCTTTTTCATTGGTGCTGGCGTCATGTACAAGATGGTGAAGTTCGAAATATGACTTTCCAGGACTACCTTCCCTTCGGCCTGGCCGTCGAGAACCTTCTCGTCGTCGGCTTCGCATTGTCCGCGGGGCTGACCGGTGCCGCCATCTGGTACAGCCTGCTCGACCGCGACCCCGGCGCGCAACGCGCCAAGGCGCTGGCCAAGGAGCGGCAGCTGCTGCGCGACGGCGCGCTCGGGACAGGGCAGACCCGCCGCCGTAAAGAGCGCACACAGGCCCTGTCTTTCATGCGTCAGACGGTGGAGAAGCTTCGACTGCTGCGCAGCAGCCAGGCGGAGAAGATATCGCTCAAGCTGATGCGCGCTGGCTGGCGATCCAAAGACGCGGTGATCCGCTATCTCTTCGCTAAATTGGTCATGCCAATCGTCTTCGCAATCCTGGTGCTCTTGCAGATCAAGGGCATTGCCACCGCCTTTGGCGTGCCAACCACGGGCGCACTTGCCATCGCGCTCGGTATCGTACTGCTTGGTGCTTACGCACCTGACATCTTCATCAGGAATGCCGCCAACAAGCGGAAAGAGAAGATTCGAAAGTCGCTGCCGGACGGGCTCGATCTTATGGTGATCTGCGCCGAGGCCGGCCTCTCGCTCGACGCCACTTTGATGCGGGTCAGCCAGGAGATGGCGCTCGCGGCTCCCGAGCTCTCCGACGAGTTCAGCGTGACGGCGCTGGAGCTGAGCTTTCTTCCCGACCGCAAGAAGGCCCTGCAGAATCTTGCCGCGCGAACCGACCTCTCGGCCCTGCGCGGCATGGTGAACACGCTGGTCCAGTCGGAACGCTACGGTACGCCTCTGGCTCAGTCTCTTCGAGTTCTATCCAAAGAGTCGCGCGACGAGCGCGTTCTGCGGGCCGAAGAGAAGGCGGCACGGCTGCCGGCGATTCTGACCGTCCCCATGATCGTGTTCATCCTGCCCCCGTTGTTCGTGGTCCTGGTGGGCCCCGCCGCGCTAAACGTGATCGATGCATTGAAGAGCATGTAGTGGATCGGTCGAAGACTGCCGACCGGCGCGCCCGTGGGGCAGTCGAGACAACGGAGGTTTGTTAACGGGCCCCGGCAAGCGAGAGACGGACTTGGCGACAACCTTTTTTGCTTCCTCTGTCAGGAGGGCGCTGCAATGACGACACTCGTTTCGATACATCGCAAGACGCGACGGTTCCTGAAGGCGCGGGACGGTTCGAGCGTTGTGGAGTTTGCAATCGCTTTGCCGGTGCTATGCATGGTCCTGTTCGGGATCATCGAAATGGCTGCCATGATGTTTGCCGTCATTCTGGCCGAAGGCGGGCTGCGCGAGGCGTCACGCTATGGCGTGACCGGGCAGGTACCGGCGGGTCTGACCCGCGAGGAACAGATCGTTACGATCGTGCAGAACCACACCCACGGCCTGTTCGACGTGTCCACGGCCAACGTCTCGATGAAAGTCTACCCAAGCTTCAACGACATCGGCGAGGCCGAGCCGCTCACACTGGACGTGAACGGCAACGGCGAGTACGACGAAGCCGACGGCGACACTTTCGAGGACATCAACGGTAACGGTGTCTGGGACAAGGATATGGGCGTCCCAGGGAGCGGTGGCCCGGACGACATCGTCTTCTATGAGCTCGAGTTTCAGTGGGATTTCCTGACGCCGGTTTTCGCCGTCTTTGGCGGCCCCGACGGGACGGTCGACATGAAGGCTACGATCGCCGTGCGCAACGAGCCCTACAACGAGGGGACCTGAGCCATGCAAATCCTTCCTCTTTCCGTCCGAGCCAACCTGCGCTCGCCGTCCACCTTCCTTCACGAGCGCCGTGGCGCAGTCATGATGGAGCTCGCCTTTGCGATGCCAATCATCATGGTGTTGATCCTCGGCAGCTACGACACGGCGTCGTTCATTCTGCTGCATCAGAAGCTCAACCGCGCGGCCACGACAATGACCGACTTGGTCTCGCGCCCGGCCAATATCACGCCGCCCGAGGTTGATCCGCTCTTCGCCGCGGCGCAAAAGGTGATGGAGCCCTTTCCGCTCGGCGACCGCGGAACCGTGATCGTCAGCTATATCGAGCGCGAAGAAGGGGACATCGCGCGCGTCCTATGGCAGCGCGTCGGTGGCGGCGCACTGTCGCAGAACAGCCGCATCGGGTTGCCAGGCGAGGCGGCCGAGATGCCGGTTGGTTTCGTTGTTCGCGAGACTGAAACGCTGGTCGCGACCGAGATCTACTACGACTACGAGCCGACCCTGCTGTCGTGGCTGTTGGAGCCCGGCATTCAGCGACAGGATTCCTATCGCCGGCCGCGTCTGGGCGCGATTAACTAGAGCAGATTCGGCGGGCCTATGGATTGTCTCCCGGCGATTCCATCTGAGCCGCTTGAGCGCTAAACACAAAGTGTGGAGCGGACTCTCGCGGTCAATTGGAGCTCTGAGACGGTTCCACTCGCTTACGACTCGCACTAGCCGACAGGTAGCGAGGCCGGGCCTCGCAGCCTTATCCGCCGCGAAGCCCCCTTCCCTGGGCCGCTCGCCCTCTCACTTCGCGCCGCCGTTGGTCTGGCGTATCGTCTTGACGAAGTCCCAGATCATCAGGCCAATAACGACGACCATGATGATGATCATCGGCGGCGCCTTGATTGTGACGATGTAGATCCCAAGAAAGGCGATCATCACGGCCATTCCGATGATCCCGGCGACCAAAGACATTGATTTCATATCTTCCTCCAATCCGCCGCCGGACTCGGGCGGCGTAATCGTCAATCCAGGTCCAGTTTGGCGAGCCAGTTCGCGGTACGCAACAGCCGCTCGTCCCTGCCTCGAGAACCTACCAATTGAATGCCGAGCGGCATTCCGGCTTCCGACTGTAGCAGTGGTAGCGTCACAGCCGGTGTCCCGAGAAATGTCCAAATGGTGCAGAAGATTGGGTTACCGGTGGTTTCGAGCGAACGGGGCGCCTCCCCGGGGGCGGCCGGGGTCAGGATCGCATCGTACTCGTTGAACAGCTCGTCCAGACCATCGTTGAGCAACCTGATCGCTCCCACCGCGGCGGCATAGTCAACCGCCTTGTGATTGCGGCCACGCTCAATGAGCTCGCAGAGCTTGCCACTCAGGCGGTCACGCGCGTTCTCGTAGTCGCGATGGAGGTTATAGGCCATCTCGACCTCCATGGCGATCCGGTGCAGCTCGATTGCGCGCTCGAATCGACCGGAAAGCTCGACTTCAGTGATCGACTCCCCAAGCGCCTCAACCAGCTCAGCGAAAGCGTCGCGGGTCACAGGTTCGGCCTGCTCCCAAGCCGGCGATTTCACGAATGCAAGTCGCGGCGGCAAAGGTGGGTCGCTGGCCGCCACTGCTGCCAGGGGCGGTCGCGCGATGGGTCGCGTATCCGGGTCATCCTCGTCGAAGCCGGCAAGGGACTCGGCCAGCAGCGCCACATCCTCAACCGAACGCGCGAACACCCCGACTTGGTCGAGGCTGCGCGACAGACGCAGCGCGCCGGTGCGTGGGATCAAGCCATGCGTCGGCTTGAAGCCGACCACGCCGCAGAAGGCCGCCGGACGGATCACGGAGCCGTTGGTCTGCGAGCCGATTGCGCCCGGCACCATGGACGCGGCCACCGCTGCGGCCGAGCCGCTCGAGGAGCCGCCGGGTGTGCGCGTCGGGTCATGCGGGTTGCGCGTCTTCCCCGGATGGAAATAGGCGTACTCGGTCGTTACGGTCTTGCCCAGGATGACTGCACCGTCGGCGCGCAACCGTGATACGGCAAAAGCGTCGTTGCGCGTCCTGCGGCCGGCCCAGATCGGCGAGCCGAGCTCGGTCGGCATGTCATGGGTGTCGAAAATGTCCTTTACGCCGACCGGCACACCGTGCAGCGGCCCGATCGACTTACCCTGCTTGCGACGGAAGTCAGCCGCCTCGGCCTGCCGCATGGCATGGTCGCGGTCGAGAAAGGCCCAGGCCTGTACCTCCGAATCCACCTCGTCGATACGCGCCAGGCAATCGCGCACCAGTTCCACCGACTTGATGCGGCCTTCCCGGATATCCGCCGCCGCCTCCACAAGGCCGAGACCACAGAGCGTCATCCACGCGTTTCCGTGGCCGACGAAATAAGGTCGATCATCGTGCGGTATAGAGGTAGTCCGGCAGCCACAAGGCCAATTCCGGGAAGCTGTGGAGAATGATCATGCTGATGACCACGATCGAGACGAAGGGCAACGCGCCTTTGAAGATATCTACGAGCTGCACGTGTGGCGGAGCGATTCCCTTGAGGTAGTAAGCGGCCATAGCCATCGGCGGCGTGTTGAACGAAGTCTGGATGTTCAGGGCCACCAAAATACCGAAGAAAATCGGGTCGACTCCAAAGGTGTCGAGCAACGGCAAGAAAATCGGCACGAAAATAATGATGATCTCCGTCCATTCCAGCGGCCAACCCAGCAGAAAGATGATAATCTGTGTGAGAATCAGGAACTCGAGCCTGCCGATATTGAGCGACAATATGAAGTTCTCTACCACCTTGTCGCCACCGAGGTAGGAAAAGACTGCCGCGAAGGTCCAGGAACCGATGAAGAGATAGCAGACCATGGCGGTTGCCCGCGCGCAGAGGAACACCGCTTCCGTCAGCCGCTCGAAGGTAAGCTGCCGATAGCTCGCTGAAAGCACAATGCTGCCCAGGCTGCCAACAGCCGCCGCCTCGGTCGGTGTCGCGAGACCGAAGAGGATGGCGCCCAGAACTGCCATGATGAGGACCGCCAAAGGAAAGAACGACGTCAGAAGGGCCGTGAAGACCGTGACGAATGGCACATCGGTTTCCTCCTTCGGCAGCTTCGGAGCGAGCTTCGGGTTCAAGACAGCCCTGCCGACAATGTAGAGCACGTAGAGTCCGGCCAACATGAAACCGGGGAAGAGCGCGGCAGCGTAGAGCTTGACGGCGGAAATGCCCGCCGTTGCCGCATAGACAATCAGCAGAATGCTCGGAGGGATCATGATGCCCAGGCAACCGCCGGCGCAGATCACGCCCGCCGAAAACTTCACGTCGTAGCCGGCCTTGAGCATCTGCGGGAAAGCAAGCAGGCCCATCAGGGTCACCACCGCTCCCACGATACCGCTCGCGGTCGCGAACAGCGCACAGGTGACCATCGACGCCACTGCCATCGAGGCCGGAAGATTCTTCAGCGCAATTCGGATGGAATAAAACAAGCGATCGAGAATATTAGATCGCTCGACCATGTATCCCATGAAAAGAAACAACGGCACCGCAGTCAGCACGTCGTTGGACGTGGCCTCGAAGGCCTTCTGCACCAACAGCGTGAATACGCGGTTCGCGAAGATCTCCTGCCCGGGCGTGTAGTAGGCATAAAAACCGAAGCCAACCCCAAGTGCCACGAGAGTAAATGCGATCGGAAACCCGAGCAGGATGACGAAAATGAAGAGAGCCAGCATCGTCATGCCGACTTGCGGATCGGTCATGCTTAGGCCCCCCGACCGTCGCCCGCTTGCGACTCCTGTTCAAGCTGCTTCATGTACTCTCTTTCGTGGAGAATGGCGGTTTCCATCTCTTCGACGTCGTGCAACCGCTGAGGCCACGCGCCGCTTCGAATGCACAACAAGCAGCGAATCACCTCGGCAATGCCCTGAAGCAGCAGCAGCGCGCCCGCAACCGGAAGCAACGCCTTCAAGGGATAAACCGGGATATTGGCCGGGCTGAAAATGCTCACTTCCCCGAAGCGGACGGACATTTCGGCGAAAGTCCAACCGGAATAGATCAGGGCCAGCACCGCCGGGACAAAGAAAATGATGTAAAGAACAAGGTCGATAATCGCTTGAATTCGCTGCGGCCAGAGTCGATAGAGCATGTCGGCGCGCACATGCGCGTTGCGCGACAGCGCGTAGGGCCCGGCCATCAGGAATAGCGCACCATAGGTGATGTAGCTCATATCGAACGCCCAGGTCGTCGGCGCCCGCAGGGCGTAGCGAACGAAGACCTCGTAACTGACGCCAAATGTCAGCACGAGGATGAGCCAGCCGAAGCTCTTGCCGACCCATGCACTAAGCAAGTCGACGAAATAAAGAAAGCGAGTCATTTCCGATTGCCCCGTCGCGTCTGGACTAACGCCCCCTCAACAGAGGGCGGGCGGCGTGCTATCACGCCGCCCTTCCCCCGGTACCGGCACGGACCTGTCAGAATTGGTGACTAGAGGTCCAGCTTTCCGAAGTGATGCTCGTAGGCCGTGCGGTAGTCGGCCTGATTGAAAAGCATGTAGAAAACGACCCGCTTCACCCACTCCTTCTGGGAGTCCATGACCCGCTTCATGAAATCGTCCTGCGCGAGCTGTTCGATCAGCCCATCCCAGGCTTTGATCTGAGCCTCAAACACGCTCTTCGGCGTGCGGATTACGTTGACCTTATCCTCGTTGATGAGCAGCTGCAGGTCCGCCGAGTAACGATCGTAGGCCTTCCACTCGTTGGCCGACGACGCCGCCTCGGCACCGTATTGCAGGATCGCCTTATGCTCGTCGGGAAGGGCATCGAACTTGGTCTTGTTGAACATGAGCTCGAAGTACTCGGTCGCCTGATGGTAGCTGCCCATCATGTAGTTCTTTGCCACGTCCTGAGCGCCGAACAGACGGTCGGACGTGGGGTTGTTGTACTCGAAGGCGTCGATCACACCGCGTTCCATGGCCGGCACGATCTCGCCGCCCGGAAGCTGCGCGACCGCGAGGCCCATGGCCTGGTTCAGGTCGGCCGACAAGCCCACGGTGCGATACTTCAGCCCCTTGAGATCCTCGGGGCTCGTCACCGGTTCCTTGAACCAGCCGAGCGGCTGGGTCGGCATCGGCATGGCGAAGAAGCTGACGACGTTGATCTTCATGATCTCGCTCTGAAGCTCATGGAAGAGCTCCCGACCGCCGCCATTGTGAATCCAGCCGAGACCTTCGTTGGCGTTGAAGCCGAACACCGGGCCGGTGCCGAACAGCGACGCCGCCTTGTGCTTGCCGTACCAATAGACGGTCACGGTATGGGCGGCGTCAATCTGACCGCCATGCACGCCATCCAGCACCTGGAAGGGGTGCACCACGGAGCCGCCTGTCAGATAGTCGATCTTGAGCCGGCCGCCCGCCATCGCATTGACGCGCGCGACGTAGTCCTCGGCCATCTCGTTGAAGATGTCCTTGGCGCCCCACGAGCCCTGCATCTTGAACACCGTGGTCTGGGCGCGTGAAATCTGCGGTGCGGCAAGCAATGCACCGGCACCAGCCGTGCCGGCAACCGCCGCCTTGAGGAACCGCCGCCGGCCGGCGGCGGGCTCTGTCTTCGTCTCGTCGGATTTTTTGGTCGTCGTACCGTGCATGGCCTTTGACCTCCCTAATTTGGTTGAGCCTGGTTATGGGGACCGTCCCGCGCGATTCTTTCGCCGCACTCGGGCGCTTAGCATAGGAAAGCCGCCCCCGCAGCGCAACGTATCTCCAGCAGCGGCCCCTGCCACCGGAGAATCGAAGAAATCAGCCACGGCGGGGTGGAGGCCACCGCGCTCCGTCCCCCGCTAGACGACACGGTCGCGAGGCTCGCGACCGGCAAAAAAAGCATCCAGATTCGCCAGCGCGCGGAAGCCCATGGCGTCGCGCGTTTCGCGAGTCGCGCTGCCGATATGCGGCAGTAGAAAGGTGTTCTCCAACCCCAGATAGCCCGGATGGACGTTCGGCTCGTTGTTGAAGACGTCGAGGCCGGCGGCGGCTACTTTGCCTGTTTTCAAGGCAGCGATCAGGGCCTCGTCGTCCACCAACGCCCCGCGCGCCGTGTTGACGACGATCGCACCATCGGGGAGCCGCTCGATTCGGGCCGCGTTCAGCAGCCTCCTAGTCTCGGGCGTAGCCGGGCAGTGGAGCGACAGGAACTGGGAGTGCGGGAGGAGATCTTCGAGCGACTCGTGGAAGATCGCCGCCTCCTCCAGCTCGGCCGGCAGACGGCGGCGGTTGTGATAACGGACCTTCATGCCGAGGCCGCGCGCCTTGCGCGCGGTGACCTGGCCCACGCGCCCCATGCCGACGACGCCGAGGGTGGCACCGGTCACTTGCTTCCCGACCATGAAGCTCGGGCTCCAGTCGCGCCAACGGCCGGCGCGAATCATCCTCTCGCCTTCGCTGGCGCGGCGCGCAGCGCCTAAGATCAGCAGCACCGCGATCTCAGCCGTCGCATCGGACAAGACGTCGGGCGTGTTGGTGACGACGAGGCCGCGCGACTTGGCGGCCCCAAGGTCGACGTGGTCTACGCCGACCGAGTAGTTGGCAACGATGCGCAGGCTCTCGGGCAAGCGTGCGATCACCTTGGCGGTCAGCTTCTCGGTGTGGCAGGCGACGATCGCATCCTTGCCCTGCGCCAGATCGATCAGCTCGTCGGAGCCATAGACCCGGTCGTCGGGATTGAGCTGAGCGCGATACGCCTCGGCCAAGCGGGCCTCCACGGCCTCCGGCAAACGGCGTGCCACCAGGATTTGCGGCTTCTCGCTCACGCCTCGGCCTCCAGGCTCGACAGGGCCCGGACGCCGGCCGTCGAGTCCCGGGAGTCGTAACACCGGACGGCCCGATCCAATTCCACTCCGCCTGACCAGGCGGCCGCTCTGGCGGGCTGGGCGCCGAAGCTTTGTACGAGATTCGCCATCCCAGCCCTAGCCATAGAACAGCTCGACCAGACCCATCGGCACGATGGGCACATAGGTCACCAGCATCAAGACGGCGAGCAACACCATGATGAAGTGAATGTTGACCTTGGTGACCTCCCAGATATCGGCCTTGGCGATCGAGCAGGCGACGATCAGCACGCTCGCCACCGGCGGCGTCTGCTGACCGATCGCCAGGTTCAAGGTTACGATGAGCCCGAAATGGACCGGATCGATTCCGACCGAATTGATCAGCGGCATGACGATCGGCACGACCAGGATGATCGCGGCAGCCGAATGAAGGAAAAACCCGAGGATCAGAAAGAAGACGTTGAGGATGGCGAGGATCGCGACCGGGCTGTCGGTGACGCCGATGATGGCGCCGGCGAGACGTTGCGGTACCTGCAGCTCGGTCAGGTAGACGCCGACCAGGGCCGAGGCAGCAACCAGCAGCATGACCACGGCGGTCTGCACGCCGCCATCGATCATAGCCTCGCGCAGGAAGCGCCAATCGAGCTCGCGATAGATGACGCCGCCGATGATCAACGCCGCGGCAACTGCCAGGCCAGCGCCCTCGGTCGCCGTCACCCAGCCGCCGAAGATGCCGCCAAGGACGATGACCGGAAGCACGAAGGCCCAAGCCGCCTCGCGAAAGGTGCGCCAGAGTTTCTTGAGCTGGAACGTCTCTTCGACCGGCCAGTTATTGCGACAGGCCATGACATAACAGAGGCCCATCATGCCAAAGCCGCCAATG
>JBOHKJ010000326.1:0-5861 GCA_050728975.1 Kiloniellales bacterium
GCCGCTCGTGGCTGAGCGCCATGGCGAGGCCCCGTCGTCGGCCGCGGATCGCCGCCTCGACCAGCGTGACGTCGACGATGTCCCGCTGGGCATGGCTGCCGCCGAGGCGATTGGCGATCAGCCGCACCGGCAACAGCAGTTCGACGGCCCGATCGTAGTCGCCCTTGTCGAAGGCGAAGAGGGCGCGAGCGATCGGCAGTCCCACTTCGCGGGTGACGACGCCGTTGGAGTCGCTGTCGTCGGCCCGCTGCTTCAAGCGGCGCAAGAGACGCGCGGCGGCCGCCTCGCGACCGTCAGCGATGAAGGACAGCATGGCGTGCATGTCGTTGAAGGCGTAGTAGCCGTCTTCCGCCATCGGCTCGTAGGTGTCGGCGAGCTCTCTCCAGCGCGTGCCGACGTTCTGCCCGAGCAGTTGCAGGCGCCACAGCAGCGCCACCGCGTCGACCAACTCCATCGCCGCGGTCGTCGGCTTGGGATGGATCGCCTGGTCGTAGATGCGCAGTGTCTCGACGAAATTGCGGCGGTCGAGGTGGAACAGCGCCAGGTGCCAGGCATTGTGAAAGGCGAAGCCGTTGTTCGGCGCCCAGTCCTGCTCGCGGCTGGCGAGCCAGGCGATGCCGTCCTCGGCGCGACCCTCCATCTCCATCACGTGGGCGACGGCGTGCACCGCCCAGGGGTCGCGCGGCTCGATGGCCAGCGCCTTGCGGCCCGCCGCCTCGGCCTTGGCGTACTCGCCCATCTCCTCGAGGCCGAAGGCTCGCATGCCGAGCAGGTAGCCATAGCCCTGGACCTTCTCGTCATAGTGCGGCAGCGACCAGGAAATGCGATCGCGCAGCATGCGCGACTGGCCGAGCAGGAAGTCGCACTGATGGGCGAAGTGGAGCGCGACGGCGTCGCGCGGGCAGTTGGCGATCACCGCACCGTAGCAGTCGGCGGCGCCGTGAAAGTCGCCGACCAGCCAAGCCTTGGCCGCGGCGAGGTGGCCGCGCTCGCGCTCGTTGGCCTTGCCCGCCAGTTTCTCGATCCTGGCGACGGTGGCGGCGATCTCCGGCTCGGCCTGCTTGTCGCTCGAGACCACGAACAGGCCGGCGCGGAAGCAGTGACCCATGACGAAGTCGGGGTCCTCGGCCAAGACCGCATCGATTTCGGCCAGTGGGTCGAGATAGAAGCCCTGAAACAGGTTGAAGGCGCGCTCGAGACCGTCGAGCGCCTTACGGTTGCCGGTCGAAACCGGCGCGCCGCGCATATCGGTAAGCGTCATGACGCAACCTCGTTTGAACTATGGAATGTCGGTCGAACCGCCGGTGCCGCCCCTCAGACGCGCCGACCGGCCCCGACCGAGGATGCCGCCGCTATCTCGGCGCGGGAAACGCCGATGTCGGCCAGCAGGTGGTCGCTCAGGTTCGCCGGCAGTTGCCGGTTCGCACGGGCGCGCCGGTTCCACGCATGGCCGGGCGAGGCGGAAAGCGCTCTCTCCCGCCACAGGCCGCGCGCAGCGGTCCGCCTGGCCGGCCGGACCAGGGCCCGGCAAAGGCCGCGCAGGACCTGCGACGCGGTGCCCGTGGTCAGGATTTCGTGCACTGCCATCGACAAGACTGACATGGCTTTCCCCTACTCATAGCTTTCCGACCGCACAGCGGTTTGACGCTGGCGGCCCGTTGGATGCCCAGAAGGATGACGATGGATCGTGTGAGGAATCGTTGGAATAACAGTGGGATTTTCGCTCAAGCCAACAGAAAGCCACATAATTTCACCGTCCATCGAGTGTTGAATCGATCGGGGAAAACCGATCTGGGTCCGTCTTTGTTCCATAACCTATTGATAATAAATTGATCTTACTGCCGAGGGGAGGTAGTGCGCGCGCACTTGCCTCCGGTCTGCAGGGGCTTCATGGTTAACAGGCGGCGCGCGGCCGCTCGGGGTCGCCGGCCGATCTGAGGCTAGCGGGGGTAGTCCATGCCCGATCTCCTCGATGCCACGCTTCTGGCACGGATCCAGTTCGGCTTCACGATCGCTTTCCACATCGTCTTTCCGGCCTTCACCATCGGCTTGGCGAGCTACCTCGCGGTGCTGGAGGGGCTGTGGCTGTGGAGCGGCCGGGCGGTCTATCTCGCGATCTTCAAATACTGGATCAAGATCTTCGCCGTGACCTTCGGCATGGGTGTCGTCTCCGGCGTCGTCTTGAGCTACCAGTTGGGCACCAACTGGAGCGTCTTCTCCGACAAGACCGGCCCCATCCTCGGGCCGCTGTTGGCCTACGAGGTCTTGAGCGCGTTCTTCCTCGAGGCCGGATTCCTGGGCGTCATGCTGTTCGGCACCGATCGTGTGGGCCGCGGCCTGCATTTCTTTGCCACGCTGATGGTCGCCGTCGGCACGCTGTTCTCGGCCTTCTGGATTCTGTCCGCCAACAGCTGGATGCAGACGCCGGCAGGCTACGCGATCAACGAGGTCGGCCAGTTCGTACCCGAGGACTGGCTGGCAGCCATCTTCAATCCTTCCTTCCCCTACCGGCTGGCCCACATGGTGATCGCCGCCTACCTGACCACCGCGCTGGTAGTAGGCGCGGTGGCCGCTTTTCATCTCTTGCGTCAGCAGGGTGGCGATGCCGCGCGCACGATGCTGTCGATGGCGATGTGGATGGCGGCCCTGGTGGCGCCGTTGCAGCTGGTCGCGGGCGACCTGCATGGCCTCAACACTCTGGAACATCAGCCGGCCAAGGTGGCGGCGATGGAGGGCCATTTCGAGCGCCAACGCGGCGCACCTCTCATTCTCTTCGGCTGGCCGGACATGGCAGCGGAGGAAACGCGCTACCGTCTCGAAATCCCTAGGCTCGGCAGCCTGATCCTCACCCACGACTGGGATGGCGAGGTTCCGGGCCTCACGGACTGGCCCCGCGACGAGCGACCGAACGTGCCTGTCGTATTCTGGAGCTTCCGGATCATGGTCGGGAGCGGTGTGCTGATGATCGCGCTGGGTCTTGCGAGCCTTTTGCTGCGTCTACGTGGCCGGCTCTACGACACGCGGCTCTTCCATCGCGCGGCGCTCGTCATGGGGCCGATGGGATTCGTTGCTATCATCGCCGGCTGGTTCACCACCGAGGTCGGGCGCCAGCCTTACACTGTCTACGGGCTGCTGCGCACCGCGGACTCGGTCTCGCCGATCGCGGCCCCGGCGGTCGCCGGCTCGCTGACCGCCTTCGTGATTGTCTACTTCCTGGTCTTTGGCGCCGGGATCTTCTACCTGCTGCGTCAGATGCGCCAGCCACCCGGCGGCGAATCCGAGGTCGACGCTCCCGAGCTGAGCTGGGCGGCGCGCGGCATTCCCCACGACGACGTGCTGGCGCCGGAAGGGAGAGTGCGGTGATGACGATCGATCTTCCGATGGTCTGGGCCTTCATCATAGCCTTCGCGGTCTTCGCCTACGTGTTCCTCGACGGATTCGATCTGGGCATCGGCATCCTGTCGGCCTTTGTTGGCAGGCGCGAGGATCGCGACCTTATGATGAATAGCGTGGCGCCGGTTTGGGACGGCAACCAAACCTGGCTGGTGCTCGGCGGCGGCGGGCTGATGGCGGTATTCCCGCTCGCCTACGCGGTTCTTCTGCCGGCGCTCTATGCGCCGCTCATCGCCATGCTACTCGGCCTGATCTTTCGCGGCGTCGCCTTCGAGTTCCGGCATCGCTCGCGGCGTTGGCGCGGCTTTTGGGATCTGGGTTTCTGGAGCGGCTCGCTGGCTGCCACCTTTTTCCAAGGTATTGCGCTCGGCGCCTTCATCCAGGGTATTGCCGTCGACGGCCGCGCCTATGCCGGCGGCTGGTTCGATTGGCTCAGTCCCTTCAGCCTGCTGACCGCGGTGGCCCTAGCGATCGGCTACGCGCTGCTGGGGGCCTGCTGGCTGATCTACAAGACCGAAGGGGAGCTCCAGGTTCGTTTCTATGGCTATGCCGGTCGGCTCGGGCGGACGGTGGTGCTGCTGATCGTCATCGTCAGCCTGGCGACGCCGTTTCTGGCGCCGGAGATCGCCGAGCGCTGGTTCTCCTGGCCGAACATTCTCTTCGTTTCGCCGGTTCCGCTTCTGGTCGCGGCGATCGCCTTCCTGTTCTATCGCGCGCTTGAGGAGCGGCGCGAGCTCGCGCCCTTCCTGCTCGCGCAGGGATTCTTTCTGCTCTCCTACATCGGTTTGGGGATAAGCCTCTTCCCCTACATCGTGCCGCGCAGCATTACCGTCTGGCAGGCCGCAGCACCCGAGTCGACCCTGATCTTCACGCTGATCGGCGCGGCGATCCTGATTCCGATCATCCTCGCCTACAGCGGCTACAGCTATTGGGTGTTCCGCGGCAAGGTGCGCCACGGCGAGGGCTATCACTGATGGCGCGCCGGGCTTCCGGCCCGGAGGAGAAAGACGCGGGCGCGCTCGGCCGCCGGCTGCTGTGGTTCGTCGGGCTGTGGGCGGCGGGCGTGCTGGCGGTCGGCGCGCTGGCGGCCGCAATCCGCCTTGCGATGGGCCTCTAGCCATCCGAGCGCTGCCGTCCCGGTGAGACGGACTCGAGCCAAAATCGAGCCTTAAGGATTGCTCAGCATTGCAACGGCAGGATGGGCAAGTAATCCCATCGGCAACCCAAGCGCTTCGTGATGCGGGCTCGGTCGCGGGACGATGGCGCAGGTCTCTCGCCTCGCTTCGGCCTGCGAGAAGCCGAAGGTCGTCGACGGCGTCGAGTTGCCGCTGGCACCCGAGAGGCCGGAGGAGGTCGCCATGCTGCGCCGTTGTGGCGGTCTGTTGCGAGAGAAGGGCGCCGACGCCGCGATCCGTGCCTGTGTCGAGCTGGCGGAAGGTGGCGATGCGGTCGCGCAAGCCGATGTCGGTCTGCTCTACGTCTTCAGCGGGACTCGCATGGTGAGCCGCAACGTGGAGCAGCCGCACATGGAGCAGGCGGCAAAGTGGTTGCAGCAGGCGGCCGACCAGGGTGACGCCGAAGCCGCTGCCTACCTCGGACAGATGTATCTCAACGGGGTGGGCATCGAATCGGACACGGAGCGCGCGCTCGAGCTACTTCACGCGGCGGCCGAGAGGGGGAGCGGCCAAGCGTATCTCGGGCTCGGCATGGCGTACGACTACGGTCTAAAGGTCGAAAAGGACTATGCGCAGGCCGAGCGCTACTACGCACGCGCCGTAGAGCTCGGTAACGGCATGGCGGTCCAGCATCTGGCCGACCTGCGCCTCAAGATGAACCCGACTCCGCCGCCGCCGCGCCAGTAACTCGCTTGGAGCTCCTGCGCCGCCGGGCGTAGTGGCGGCGCGCCTTGGCGACGTTGCCGCAGTCGGCCATCGAACACCAGCGGCGCGTCCGGTTGCGGCTGGCGTCATAGAACAGCCAGCCGCAGTCGTCGCCGGCGCAAATCTGGATGCGGTCGGTCTCGCCGCTGGCCAAAAGCTCGGCGGCGGACCAGAGCAGCGGCCAAAGTGGCTGGGCCAATGCCGCGGGCTGGCCGGTCTCCGAGCGCCAAGCGAATCCTTCCTCGCTCCAGTCGAGCCGCCGGCGCGGCGGCGCCTCAGCCAGCTCGCGGTTGAGGATAGCCAGCGGCTCGACCTCCGGCGGGCGTCCCTCGATCGCCGCCAGGAACAGCCGCACCAGCGCCTCGCGGAGCGCCCGGGCCCGCTCCGCCAGGGCGTCAGCGGCAGCCGGCTCGGCCGCGGCTGTCGCGGCGAGCGCAGAGGCTTCGGCCTCGCTCAGCAAGGCCGCCTTGCGGCCCCAGGCCAGCAGCGCCGCATAGTCTCCCAGCCGCTCGCGCGGCCCCGGTCCGCCGCGACCGCTCAGAGTATTGGCGAAATCGAGGCCGAGGCGTCCGGCGACCAGCTCCGGAT
>JBOHKJ010000327.1:0-3564 GCA_050728975.1 Kiloniellales bacterium
GGTCTCCAGTCCTCGTCCAAGGTGAAGCTGCGCCGCTTCCCCGACGAAGTCCTCGCGGCGGCGCGGCAGGCCACCGGTGAGGTGCTGGCGGACCTGGCCGGCCGGGACGCCGAGGCCAAGCGCATCTACGAGTCCTACCGGCAGGCCCAGCGCATCAGCCTGGCCTGGGACAAGGTGGGGCGCCACGCGCTGGCCGAGGCGAAGCTTGCTTGACCCACCGCGGACGGTCTAAAGCCGGGGAGCCATGAGCGACCGGAATCGAAAGACGAACGGCGAGTCGGCCGGCGGCGCGCCGGAGACCCTGCGCGCGCTACGGCAGCACAGGCCGCTGGTCCAGAACATCACCAATTTCGTCGCGATGGACATCTCGGCCAACCTGCTGCTGGCGGTCGGCGCGTCGCCGGCGATGGTCCATGCCGAGCCCGAGGTGGCGGAGTTCCTGCGCCTCGCCGACGCGCTGGTGATCAACGTCGGCACGCTGTCCAAAGATTGGGTCGACGCCATGGGCCGCGCCGCCCGCGAGGCGGAGCTGCTGGGCGTGCCCTGGGTGCTCGATCCGGTCGGCGCCGGCGCCACCGCCTACCGCTCACGGGTGCTGGACCGCCTGCTGCGTCTCAAGCCGACGGTGGTGCGCGGCAACGCTTCCGAGATCCTGGCGCTCGCCGGCACGATCGGCAGCAAGACTCGCGGCGTCGACTCCACCGCCAGCGCCGAGTCGGCGCTCGACGCGGCGAAGAAACTGGCGCGCAAGAGTCGCAGCACGGTCGCGGTGACCGGCGCCATCGACTACGTGACCGACGGCGAGCGCCTGCTGGCGGTCGACCACGGCCATCCCTTGATGACCCGCGTCACCGGATTGGGTTGCGCGCTCTCCGCGCTGGTTGCCGCCACGCTGGCGGTGGTCGAGGATCCGCTGTGGGCCTCGGCGCACGCGCTCGCCATCCTCGGCGTCGCCGGAGAGCGGGCCGCCGACGGCGCGGCCGGCCCGGGCAGCTTCCGCGTGCGGCTGCTCGACTGCCTCTATGCGCTCGACGAAACGGCGCTCGCGAGCCCGCGCATCAACGAGCTCGCCGTCGCGTGACGGTTCGCCAGTCCTTCGACCTGTCGCTCTATCTGGTGGCCGGCGTGCCGGACTTGCCGGACGGGCGCATCCTGATCGATCTGGTGATGGCGGCGGTCGCCGGCGGTGCGACCGTGGTGCAGCTGCGCGACAAGACGACCGACGCACGCCTGCTGGTGGAACAGGCGCGCGCGCTCAAGGCGGTGCTGACGCCGCTCGGGGTGCCGCTGATCGTCAACGACCGCGCCGACATCGCGCTGGCGGCCAACGCCGACGGGCTTCATGTCGGCCAGAGTGACCTCTCGCCCGCCGACGCGCGGAAAATCGTCGGCTCCGGACGGATCCTCGGCCTCTCCGCCGGCACGGCGGAGGAGGCCAGGGGCGTCACCCGCCGCTACGCCGACTACGTCGGCATCGGTCCGCTCTACGCGAGTGTCAGCAAGGCCGACGCCGGACCCGCGCTGGGGATCGCCGCCTTCGCGGCGTTGCGGCGCCAGCTGTCCGCCTTGCCGGCGGTCGCCATCGGCGGCATTACGGCGGACAGCGCGGGCGCGGCGATCGCCGCCGGGGCCGACGGCGTCGCCGTGGTCTCGGCGATCTGCCGTGCCGAAGATCCCGAGGCGGCGGCGCGCAGCCTCAAGCAGGCGGTGGAGCAGGCGCGGCTGCAGGCTGCGCAATAGCCCGTAAGATCTGCAATGAATGCATGGCTCAAGCCTTGAGCTTTGCAGAAATCGTAGTGCTCGCCAGTCTGGTTCGGACGTAATTTTGTCGTATCGTTTCTCGCGGCGGAGGCGGTGCCTGCGCCGGTCGTTCGTTGGAGGCACCACATGTCGGGGATTTTTGGTGTTCTTCTGGTCGCTCTCGGTGTCGTCTCGTTCCAGCTCGCCTGCCTCGTCTTTCAGCGGCCAAATCCACCGGCCTGGGTGCACACCAAGCTGGCTCACGAAGGCATAACCCTTTCGATGGTCGCGATGGTCGGCATCGGCATCGGCCTGATGGTCAACTTCCTGGCCCACTTCGAGGAGGAGCGGTTCGGCCTCTACGAAGGCGGCCTGATGCTGGCGATCGTATTGGCGAGCTGGGTCCTGGTGCGATTCCTTGCGCGTCGGCTCCAGCACGGCTCGCCCGCCGAGGCGCCCCGGACCGACCCGCCGAGTCCGATCCCCGGGGGACCGCGCACGGCTTGAGACTACGCGCTGGGCGCCGGGTCGCTACGCCGCGCGATCAGGATCAGGCCGGCGACCGGCTCCCGCTTCTCGCGCCGCAGCACCGCCTGCGAAAGCTCCAGCACCGCAAGGCCGGCCGCGGCGGCTGCGGCCGGCAGATAGTGCGGGTCGTGGCGGAAGCGCTGTCCCGGCCCGAGCTCGTAGCCGGACTGTGAGGGCTGGCTGCTCTCCCCTTTTTCGAAGCTTGCGGCGAAGAGCCCTGAGCGCGCGAGCAGCGCGCGCACCCGGACGAAGATCGCTGCCATATCCCCGAGGTAGTTGAGCGAGTCCGCGGCGACGATCAGGTCGTAGCGCGGCGCTTCGCTCGAATCGGCGCTCAACGCGCTCGCCGTGGCGAAGTCGCCGACGACGAGCTGCCCGTAGAGGCCGCGCGCCCGGGCCCGGGCGATCATCGCCGCCGAGAGATCGATCCCGGTCATGGCGCTCGCGATGTCGGCGAAGGCGAGACCGGCGAGACCGGTGCCGCAACCGAGATCGAGCAGGCGCGCAGCCGGCAGGCCGGCCGCGCGGTGGCGCGCCACTGCCTGGCGCAGCAGCGCCGGGCCCTGGTAGCCGAGCCGCTCGCTCAGCGCCCGGTCGAAGCGCGGCGCGTAGTCCTCGAAGAGCTGCGTCACATAGGCCGGCGGCAGCCGGCTCGGCGTCTCAATGGCGCCGAGCAGCGCGAGACGCGCGGTCGCGCCGAGCCGGTCGGCGGGATCGAGCGCCAGCGTGCGGCGATAGGCGGCGACCGCGTCTTCGCGACGGCCGGCCGCCTCCTGGGCCGCGGCGAGGCTCATGGTCGCCTTGGCATGGTCGGGGGCGAGCGCGAGGGCTGCCGCGAAGGCTTCGGCCGCCTCGGCGGCCGCGCCCTCGGCCAGCAGCGCCAGGCCGAACTCGATCCGCCGCAGCGCGGCGGCGCGCAGGTCTGTCATGTCGGGGGACTGCGCCCTCGGGCGGGCGCGCTCGGCGGCTCGACGGTTCCGCCGGCTCCGCTCTTGCGCGATCCGCCGGCACGGGGCTCGCGCGGCGCTTCAGATGCGCCTGGCCGCTTTTGCTGTCAAGGGAATTCCCGGAAAACCTTCCCGATTGGCTTCGCGAGTCTGGCGCCCGAGGCCTGGACTTGACTCCTGCAGGCTTGCCTGTAGACTGGAACAAATAGAGAACATTCCTCGAGACGCCGCTGGCCCCGGCCGGCGGCATAGCAGGGAGCCCGTCATGTCCGCGCCTTTCGCTTCCACCGCTGCCTGTTCTACGGCTGCGGCCGCCGCTCTTCTTTCCGAGCCTCCAGTGGATGCCGGT
>JBOHKJ010000328.1:0-1966 GCA_050728975.1 Kiloniellales bacterium
ACGCGGCTCCATCCGTTCGCCCTCGTCCAGGTTGCGGCGGCGCGCGGGCGCTTCCGGCTCGATCAGCGGCACCCGGTCCGGCCGCGGGCGCATCAGCCAGCGGCCGCCGCCGCTCGCCAGTGCCCACAGCCCGCGTCCGAAGCCGAGCCATTGGCTGCGATCGATCGCGTAGAGATAGGAGAGCGCGACGGGCGTGAGGAGCAGCGCGGCGAGCGCCAGCCATCCCCTGTCGATCTCGCTCCAGAGCTGAATCTTCAGCAGCACCAGCTCGCCGAGCGCGCCACCCAGACCGGCGCCGAGCGGCCAGTCGGCCGGCATCGGTACAACCGAGAGCGCGACCGCCGGCGGCACCAGCAGCGCCGGCAGCAGCGCGAGCCGCAGCCACCAGAGCGTCACCGGCTGCGCGCGCAGCAGGCGCAGGCCCCAGGCGATCAGCAGCAGCGGCGGCAGCGCCGCCAGCAGCCCGAAAAGCTGCAGCAGGAGATCGGCGACATAAGCGCCGGGTCGGCCCAGCAGGTTCTGCGCCCCGGCCGCGGTCGCGTTGTTGAAGGAGGGATCGCCCGGCTGATAGCCCAGGCAGGCGACGATCGCGGCGAAGCCGGCGGCGATCAGCAGCAGCCCGAAACCCTCGCGGCTGCGGCGGCGCAGGAAGTCGCGCACACCGGCCGGCAGCAGCGGGGTGCCGCCACGCGTCGTCCGGTTCATGGTGCCGCCTCGCGCCGCCATTTCTCTTCAGTCCTCTCGGCCAGTCCTCGTGGCGCCAGTTCTTGTGGTGGGGTGCCGCCGGTCTACAGGATTTCGGCCATTCGGCCAAGCGCGGCGGCGATCACCGGCGGCTCGTAGACCAGCGCCGCGCGGATATAGGCGGCCCCCGGAAGGCTCGCGCTCCCGGGTGCCGAGAGGTAGGCGCCGGGCAGCACGCGGATGCCGGCCGCGCGCCACAGCGTCCGCGCCGCCGCTTCGCCGTCGCCGACCTCGAGCCAGAGGAAGAAGCCGCCGCCGGGCTTGCGATAGCCGAAGCGGTTGCCGAGCACCCGCTCGGCGATCTCGAAGCTCTCGCGATAGCGCGCGCGATTGGCCGCAACATGCGCTTCGTCGCGCCACAGCCGCGCACCGGCCGCCTGGCTCGGCAGCGGCACGCCGGCGCCGCCGAGGCGCAGCAGACGATCGAGCGCAGCTATCCAGGCGGCGTCGCCGACCGCGAAGCCGCAGCGCAGCCCCGGCGCCGAGGAGCGCTTGGAGAGCGAGTGGAAAGCGAGCAGTCCGCCAAGCCCTTCGCCCAGCTCTGCCGCCGCTTCCAGCGCACCGGGTGCCGGCGCGTCGCCGTAGAGCTCGCCGTAGCATTCGTCGGCTGCGAGGAGAAAGCCGTGGCGGCGCGCGAGCTGGATCAGGTCGCGCCAGCGCGCGCGGCTGGCGACCGCGCCCTGGGGATTGGAGGGCGAGCAGAAGAAGGCCAGCGCCACGCGTGCCAGCAGCGCCGGCTCGAGCGCCTCGTAGTCCGGCAGGAAGCCGCTCGCCTCGTCGGCCGCGACCGGCAGGAGGCGCGCGCCGGCCACCGCCGCAGCACCGCCGTAGACGTGGTAGCCGGGGTCGGGCAGCAGGATGGCGTCGCGCGCGCCGCCGCCGTTCTCGCCGCGCTTCATCGCCGCAAGCGCGGCGAAGAACAGCCCCTCGCGGGTGCCGGGCAGCGGCAGGATGTTGCGCTCGGGATCGACGAGATCGCGCGGCAGGCGATAGCGCCGCACCAGCCACTCGGCGCAGGCGCGGCGATAGTCGGGATCGCCGAGCGGCGGCGGATAGCGCGACCAGAGCGCGGCGTTCTGGGTCAGCGCCTCGGCCAGGAAGGCCGGCGGCTGGCCCTGGGGCTCGCCGACCGAGAGCAGCAGCGGTGCGCCGTCGCCGGCCGGCGACCGGCCGGGCGGTGTCGCGTCGAGCAGCGCGGAAAGACGCGTGAAGGGCTGGAAGG
>JBOHKJ010000329.1:0-2479 GCA_050728975.1 Kiloniellales bacterium
GAAGGGGTCGCGGCGCCAGGCGGGCAGGGACCGCTTGGCGCTAAAGCCGAGCAACGCCTCACCGGCCTTGGCCAGGAGCGCGCTTTCGTTGCGGAGATTGAGGAGGGGGGCGAGCTGCGCCGCCCAGGACGCGTAGCGCGGGAGGTAGGCGATCAGACGGTCGCGCAGCGACAGGCCATGGCGCTTAACGCGCTGGCGCAACACTTCGATCTTCATCCGCGCCATATCGACGCCGGTCGGGCACTCGCGCTTGCAGCCCTTGCACGAGACGCAGAGCTTCAGCGCCTCGGCCATCTGGTCGCTGGCCAGCGCTTCGGGCCCGAGCTGGTTCGAAAGCGCGAGGCGCAAGGTGTTCGCACGGCCGCGCGTCAGGTGCTGCTCGTCCCGCGTCACGCGAAACGAGGGGCACATGACGCCAGCGTCGAACTTGCGGCAGGCGCCATTGTTGTTGCACATCTCGACCGCGCCGGCGAAGCCGCCCCAGGCCGACCAGTCGAGCGCGGTATCGGCACCGTCGGTGCGGTAGTCGGGGCGATAGCGGAACAGGCTTCGATCGTCCATCTTCGGCGGATCGACGATCTTGCCGGGGTTGAACAGGCCCTTGGGGTCGAGGATCGCCTTCACTTCCTTGAAAGCGGCGGTCATGCGAGCACCGAACATCGGCTCATGGAACTCGCTGCGCACCAGGCCGTCGCCGTGCTCGCCGGAATGCGAGCCCTTGTAGTCGCGCACCATCGCGAAGGCCTCTTCGGCGATTGCGCGCAGCTTGCGGACATCGATCTCCTGCTTGAGGTTCAGGATCGGCCGCACGTGCAGGCAGCCGACCGAGGCATGGGCGTACCAGGTGCCGTCGGTGCCGTGCTTCTTGAAGACCGCGGTGAGGCGCTCGGTGTAGTCGGCGAGATCCTCCAGCGGCACCGCGCAATCCTCGATGAAGGAAACCGGCTTTCTGTCGCCCTTCATCGACATCATGATGTTGAGCCCGGCCTTACGGACCTCCCAGATCGCGGCCTGGAAAGCGCGGTCGGTCGCCTCGACCACCGCATCAGGGAAGCCGAGATCGTTCAACAGCTCGCCGAGCTGGCCCAGGCGTCGCAGGTTGTCGCTCTCGTCCTCGCCGGCGAACTCGACCAGCAACAGAGCCTCGGGCTTGCCGCGCACGAAGCGCTCGACGGTCGCAGAGAAGATTGCGATGTCGCGCGACAGCTCGATCATGGTGCGGTCGACCAGCTCGACCGCGCTCGGTCCCAGCTTGACGATGTGTTGGGTCGCATCCATCGCCTTGTAGAAGCTCGCGAAATGGCACACGCCCAGCACCCGATGCCGCGGGATCGGCTGCAGCCTGATCTCGATTGCCTTGGAGAAGGCCAGGGTGCCTTCGGAGCCGACCAGTAGGTGGGCTAGGTTCGGTGGCGGCGCGTTGTCGCCGCCCGGCATCAGGGCATCGATATTGTAGCCGCCGACGCGGCGCTGCAGCTTGGGGAAGCGGCTGTCGATCTCCGCTGCCTCGCGGCGCCCGAGCGCCAGCAGGCGCTCGGCTAGCGGGCGGGCGCTTGCCGGCATCCGGCTCAAGTCGCGGGGGACCTCGCCGAAGCGCCAGGCCGAACCGTCGGCGAGCAGAGCGTCGACTGCCAGCACATTGTCGCGCATGGTGCCGTAGCGGATCGAGCGAGCGCCGCAGGAGTTGTTGCCGGTCATGCCGCCCAGCGTCGCCCGACTCGAGGTCGAGACGTCGACCGCGAAGAACAGGCCATGAGGTTTGAGAAGACCGTTCAGGCGATCGAGCACCAGGCCGGGGCCGACCAGGGCGCGCCGCCGCTCCAGGTCAAGCTCGTGCACCCGGTCGAGATGTTTGCTGAGGTCGAGGACCAGGGCCGCGCCGACCGCCTGCCCGCACTGCGAGGTGCCGGCGCCACGCGGCAACACTGGCACGCCCTCTTCGGCAGCGATGGCAATCGCCCGGGCGGCGTCCTCGGCGTCGCGCGGCACCACCACGCCGATCGGCTCGATCTGATAGATCGAAGCGTCAGTCGCGTAGCGTCCGCGGCTGTAGGGGTCGAACAGCACCTCGCCGGCAATCTCGCGGGCAAGCCTGCGCGCCAGCACGCTGTCGCCCGCGCCGACCAGGCTCCGGTCGCTGGTCCTTGTTGTGCCGTGGAGAGCAGGCGCCGACATGCGAACCTCGCGGGCACTCTAGCCGATTGCATGCAGAATTCAACCGGGCGCCCGATGCGCTCTCCGAGCGTCCTGCTGGTTGGAAATCATTGGGAATCTGTGAAGTTATGCGGCCTTGAGCGGCTTGATCCGCCCCAAGTTGCATGCATAATGCCAGAGACGTTGGCCAACCGGCGTAGGCGTGGCGAAGCATCATATGGGCCAAAGAAGCGGTCGACACTTCCTGCAGATTCCGGGACCGACCAATGTTCCCGACCGAATCCTCCGCGCCATAGACCGGCCGACCATCGACCATCGCGGGCCG
>JBOHKJ010000330.1:0-29343 GCA_050728975.1 Kiloniellales bacterium
CCGATGACCAGGCCGACGAACGAGGTCCAGATCATTTGCCAGGTGTACCGGAACGACATCCACATGCCGTCGATCGTGTCCTGCCAGCTCGCGCGCTTCATGCGCTCCAGGCCGCTCTTGCTCAGAATCGTCTCCTGCTCGATCATGACGAAAGCCTCGGAGAGCGCAAAGAGGCCGATCAGTGCCGGAATCAACGGCACGCCGTCGAACAGCTCGAGGAAGCCGAAGGTACCGCGCGGCGCGGCATAGATGTGGTCGGCGCCCATCGCGCCGAGGATCAAGCCGAAGAAGCCCGCGATTAGGCCCTTCAGCGTATCTTCCGACGCAACCACCGCAATCAGCGCCAAGCCGAACAGCATGAGCACGACCATCTCGACGCTGTGAATGTGGTAGGCAACGCGCGCCAAATAGGGCATGGCCCAAAGAGTCGCTGCCGAGGTGATCAGACCGCCGAAGACCGACGCATAGAAGCAGAGCACTAGGGCCTGTTGGGCGCGGCCCTGCTGCGCCATTGGATAGCCGTCGAGAGTGGTCGCTGCGGCGCCGCCAGTGCCGGGGATGTTGACCAGGATCGCCGGGATGCCGCCGCCCAGGTGCGTAGCGGCGTAGAGCGAGATCATAAAGGTCATGCCGATCTCGATGTCGATCGCCATCGTGAAGGGCAGAAGGATGATGATCGTGTTGTGAGCGGCGAAGCCGGGGATGGCCCCCATGATGATGCCGAAGATCACCGATGGGACGATCACCCACCAGAGGCTGAAGGAATGGACGAAGAGGTGCCAGAAGTAGTCGAGGCCGAATTCCATGTGCCGCGCTACCTCTAGAAGATCCACTGCAGAGCGTGCTCGACCGGGCCCTTGGGCAGGCGCGTGTCGAGCAGCACAATGAAGAAGAAGTACCCGATGCCGCCCGCCAGCAGCGGAATCAGGACAAGCGACTTGCGTCCGCGCACGCCGAGTAGCCACATCGATGTGGCCAGGAATAGGATCACGGCCAGGGTGAAGCCGGTCCAATCCAGCAGCCAGATGTTGAGGGCGGTCAGCGCGATGAAACCGAGCCGCATCGGCATCTTCTCGGCGGGTCGCAGCAGCGCGGTCATGCGCAGCGTCGCCTCGCCGCGCTTTAGGCGAAGCGCCGTGCGCATCAGCATGATCCCCACCAGCGACCAGATAGCGATCGCGATGAAGGTGCCGCTGATCCGTGCTTCCCAGGGAAAGCCTGAGGTCGAGTTGAGGTAATAGACTGCATAGACTGCGGCCATGATCGGCAGGACGAGGTCGGCGCCGATGGCTTTACGGTGATGTTGCTTCTCTGATGTTTCGTCGTTCATATCCGGCCAGCAATGTAGCGGTGGAGAGATGTAGGCAGAAGGTCGCCGCTAGCGACGCGGCGACCCGAAGGCCGCCGCGCCACCTCCAGCGGGATCAGCAGGGAGATCTATGCGCTGGATTACTTGCCGGTTAGCAGCTTCTCGTACTTTCCAGCCAGTTCGAGGGTTTCTTCTGCCGACGACATGGCCCGCTCCCGATCGCCGAAGTCGATGAACGCTGTCGGGAGGCCAGCCTTCTGAACGGCTTTCGGGTAGGCCGGATCGTCCTTCACCTTCTCCATCGAGCTTTTGATGACTTCGAAACGGTCGGGGTATTGCTCAATCGCCTTGGTGTGAATCCCGAAGGCGCGAGACGACGTCAGCTCGGGAATCTTGGTCCCGAAGACGCTGTTGACTTCCGGTGCGTTGCCAGTTTCTGCCGGTGCCGGATTCTTGCCGAAGATGGTGAGGATCTTCACCTGGTCGCCAAGCTTGATCGGATTGGCCAGCGGCAGCGCACAGGCGTCGACTTCACCGGTGATGGCCGCCATGGCGGACGGGTTGCCGCCGCCGTAGGGCACCAGCTGGAAATCGGCGCCGGTCGACTCGCCCAGCGCCAGACAACCGATGGAAGCTGGGTGCGGAAGGCGGCTGACAGCTACGTTGACGGTCCGCTTCTTGCCCTCGTCGACCAATTGCTCGATCGATTGGAACTGGGAGTTCGTCGGCACGAAGAGCGACATGACCTCCGAGGATATCTGAATGAAATAGACGAAGTCCTCGCCCAGCTTAACGCTCGGCTTCTGCAGAGCCTGCATGATGACTTCCGGTCCCATGTTCGCGAACAGCAGGTTGTAGCAGTCGGGCTCGCGCTTGCCGCCATAGACCTCATAGCCGACCTGTCCAGCTGCACCAGGGAAGAAGGAGTATTCGAAACCGGTGTCGATATGGTTTTTCCATACCGAGGTGAAGATGCGGATGTCGCGATCGGCACCGCCACCTTCCGCGGTTGGGATCAGGATGTCGATATTGCGCTCCGGAAACGCCGCCCGGGCGGGCCGCGCCATCGAGCCGGCCAAGATCGCAGCGCCAGCAAAAGCCGTGCTGCCGGTCAGGAAACGGCGTCGCGTTGTCACGAAATGACCCATGATGTCCTCCCTTTGGTCCGTTTCTTTTGCGATCGGCCAATCAACTCTGCGCGTCGACAACCGCAGAGCTTGGTGACCATCTTGAAGCCAAGTGTCGGCCAATCTAAGATTGGGCGCAAATGGTTTGATACGAAGTCCGAAACATCGTGAGAAAGATGAAATTTATAGAGGTGCCAATGCGAACCAATCTACAAACCAATGGCGCAAATGGCGAGGAGGCACCGCTCGTCCTGCGGCTGCGCGAGCATCTGGACTCGGGTGCCGCGAAACCCGGGGACCGGCTACCGCCCGAACGCGATCTTGCCAGCGAGTTGAAGGTTGGCCGCGGCAGCCTGCGCCGCGCGCTAGCTACCCTGGAACAGGAAGGCCTTATCTGGCGCCACGTCGGACAGGGCACCTTCTACACAGGCTCGCAGGCCAACAATCTTGCCGGAACGCTTTCGGCAACTGTCAGCCCGGCCGAGGTTCTGGACATGCGCTTGATGCTGGAACCCTCGCTCTCCGGCTCTGCCGCCGTCAACGCGACCGCCCAGGACATAAAGCATCTGCGCCATTGCCTGGAGCGCTCCCAAAGGGCGTCCGGTTGGCGCGCATTCGAGCGCTGGGATGCCGAGCTACACCGGGCAATCGCGCTCGCCACCCACAACACCGTTGCCGTGACCTTCCATGATGTTCTGGCAGCGGTGCGGGCTCGGCCCGATTGGGTGAAATTGAAACAGCAGTCTCTGACACCAAGCCGCCACAGCAAATACAATCGCCAGCACGGCGAGCTCGTCGAGGCGATCTCAGCGCGCGACACCGCCGCTGCGCGACGGATTAGCCGCGAGCATCTCGAAGAGATCCGGAACAACCTCCTCAATAACTTGGGGTAAGTGAGTCGCCGGGCACGCGCCGCCGTGCATAATTTGCACCGATACGGCAGACGTTGTTGCAGCGTAGAAGGCCGCGAACGCTGGCCTGTCATCACCCAGCGGCGTGGCGTGGGATCGCTCGCCAAGTGAATCGACAAGGCCGGCGAAATTCGGCACATTGTCGGTTCGCTCAAAAAACTGAGCCTGGGGAAAGTCTTGTCTCCAATACTCCGCGACGGCCTATGCAAACGATTGCGAACGCTCGCCAGCGGAAAGGATGCCTGAAATGGCGATGAGCGGAGTGCCGTACCGGCGCTAACGCCGACACGACGGCACCGACGACCAAAAAAGCGACCCGATCGGGCAAAGAACAACCGCAGGCCCGGTCAGCGACAACAAGCGGGTTAGGGAGGAAAACGAGATGAAATCTTTGCTCTGGTCACTTCTGTGTGGAGCTACGGTACTCGGTTGGCAGCTTCCAGCAGCAGCAGAATCAGTCGTGGTGGGCGCATCCTTGCCGCTGACCGGCGGCTTGGCCATCAACGGACAGAAGCACAAGGCTGGCTACGAACTCTGCATCGACCTGATCAACAAAGCCGGCGGACTGCTTGGCGAGCCGGTCGAACTGATCGTCAGCGACAATCAGTCGTCGAACGAGACCGCTCAAGCACAGTTCGAGCGCCTGATCAACGAAGATAAGGTCAGCGTGCTGTTCGGCACCTTTTCGAGTCGTATAACTTTCCCCACGACTTCGATCGCCGAGCAAAACAAAATGGTCTATCCGGTTCCCTCCGGCGTCGCACTTCAGATCTACGAGCGCGGCTACAAGTACATTTTCAATTTCCAGCCCAACGCGGCAGAATACGTCGGCAAGAGCTATCAAGGCCTCATGAAAGACCTAGTGAAACCCGAGGATCTGCCCAAGACGGCGGCGGTGGTATATGCCGATGACTTTTATGCCAATGCCGTAGTCGCGGGCCTGACCGGCGCTAAGCGGACCATCGCCGGCACCGACAAGATAATCGACCTTGCGCCTGGCGCGCTCGCCGAATCCGGTATCGAGGTGGTGCTGGAGCAGCAATGGCCGGAGGAAGGCTTTTCCGACTGGCTGACGCTCGCCAATACGGTCAAGGGCAGTGGCGCTGATATGGTGATCGGCTTCACCGCCTCCCCTGATGAAGCCATTCAGTTGGTTCGGGCACTGAAGACCGTCGCCTTCCAGCCGAAGGTTGTCATCATGGGCCAGGGCACACAGGTCCAGTTCTCGGAGCAATTGGGCGAGGCGGCAAACGGCGTGCTGATCCAGTCTGCTTGGCATCCGGCAGTCGCCTGGGAAGGCCTGCTGGCCGGCGAAAAGTTCACCAACCAGGACTTTCAGCGCGAGTTCAAGGCCCGCTTCGGCCGCGATCCGGACGAGGACGAGGCGATCCCCTTCGCTACCTGTCAGGGCATGGAGCAAGCGATCCGCGCGACCAAGTCGACCGACAACGATGTGCTGCGCGACTGGCTGGCTTCCCGCAGCAAGGAATCTCCGGTCAAGACGGTGCTCGGCAACTTCTACTGGGACGAAAAGGGGCTGCCGATAGGCAAGCCGTTCCTAATCACCCAGTGGCAGAAGGACGAGCTCAAGTTCGTCTACCCCATCGGCGAGTTCTCCGGCACGTCGAAATTGGTTTGGCCGAAGCCGGCTTGGTGATCCAGGGATCCCGGTTAAGCGAAACGTGATTTCAGGGCCCGGCCCAATAGGGTCGGGCCCCGCTGTCACCCCATCTCCACCACAAAGACAGTCCCTACCCGTGGCTCTGCTCGAAGTCCAGACTCTGACCAAGCACTTCGGCGGTATCACGGCCGTCGACGGCTGCTCCTTCGCAGTCGAGGAAGGCAGCATCACCGCCTTGATCGGTCCCAATGGCGCCGGCAAGACTACAGTCTTCAATCTCATCACTGGTCTCCACAAGCCGGATGAGGGCCAAATTCTCTTCGACGGCAGAGTAATCAGCGACCTACAGCCGCACCGGATCACACGCCGCAGACTCTCGCGTACCTTTCAGATCAGCCGCCATCTAGGTGAGCTGACAGTACTGGAGAATCTGGTGGTGCAGTCGCCGACCGCCGGCCTACGCGACCTCTTCACCCACGCCATTCTCGGACGCGAGCGCAACAAGGCGATGGAGTTGCTGGACTTCGTCGGCATCGTGGACTTGGCGAACCAGCCGGCCGCGCGTCTGTCCTACGGTCAGAAGAAGCTGATGGATCTCGCTGCCGGCTTGATGGCCGATCCGCGTCTTTTTTTGCTTGATGAGCCGGCCGGCGGGATCAATCCGGCCCTGCTCGAGACTATCGTTGATCGGGTACAGCGCTTGAGTAAGCAGGGCATCACCTTCCTGATCGTCGAGCACAACATGGACATGGTGATGAACGTCTGCGATCCGATCATCGTGATGGCCTATGGCAAGTTCCTCTGTGGAGGATCGCCGCAAACGATTCAGAGCGACGACGCCGTGCTGGAAGCCTATCTCGGGGTCCAGTGATGGCCTTCCTCGAAGTCGAGAACGTCCGCGCGGGCTACGGCAACGGACCGGACATCCTGACCGGTATCTCGATCAAGATCGAACAGAACCAGAGCTACTGTATCATCGGCCCCAACGGCGCTGGAAAGTCGACCCTGCTGCGCGCCATCTGCGGCCTGCTGACGCCGCGCCACGGCCGCGTCACCTTCAAGGGCGAGACACTCAACAAGCTGCGCCCAAACGACATCTTGCGCCGCGGCATCTGCTTCGTGCCCCAGGACCACGCAATCTTCGCCGACATGACGGTCAAGGAGAACGTCCGCATGGGCGGATACATCCTGAAAGATCGCAAGGAGGTGGACCGACGGATCGAAGAAGTCTTCGACACTTTCCCGATCTTGCGCCAGCGCAGTGGCCAGCTCGCGAAGACACTGTCCGGCGGTGAGCAGCAGATGCTGGTGCTCGGCCGTACCATGGTGCTGAGGCCCGAGGTGGTGATGCTAGACGAGCCTTCGCTTGGCCTCGCCCCGAAGATTTCCAAACAGATCTTCGACAGCATGGCGCGCCTCAAGTTTGCCGGCATGACGGTGGTCCTGGTGGAGCAGAACGCGCGCATGGGTCTCGACTTCGCCGAGCGCGGCTACGTGCTCGACCTCGGGCGCGAGGCCTTTGAGGGACCTTCGCAATCGGTCCTTGCGGATTCGCGCATCCAGGACCTCTATCTCGGGCGTCGCCATCGTAGACGAAAGGCCTCACCGGCATGATCCAGTCGATGCAGGTGTTGCTTCTTGGCCTGATGCTGGGCGGCGTCTTCGCTCTCATGGCCTCGGGGCTCACACTCATTTTCGGTGTCATGGGGATCGTCAATCTGGCGCACGCCGCGTTCATGGTGCTGGCAGCCTATATAAGCTTCCATCTTTTTCAGGCGTATGGCCTCGATCCAATCATATCGATTGTCGTCGTTGCGCCCGCCATGTTCGTCGTCGGGCTCGTCACTTACCAGGTCCTCTTCGCACGAGTGGCGGGTGCTGGCGTCAAAGCGCGCGCCATGACGGTACTGCTGACCTTCGCGCTAGCACTGGTCCTCGAAGGGGGGATGGGTTTCGTCTTCACCAACATGTACCGTTCTACCACTCCAATTTATGCCTCCAGCGCAATCGTCTTCGAGCCGTTCTACATACCCGAAGCGCAGCTTTACGCCACGTTGATCAGCGTGGTGATCCTTGTGGCGCTTTGGGCTTTCCTCCAGTTTACGCGGGCCGGCTATGCGATTCGGGCCACAATGCACAACCGCACGGCAGCCCAGGTGGTCGGTGTCAACGTCGAGCGCATCTCGATGCTAGTCTTCGGGATCGGCATGGCGCTTGCCGGTGCGTCGGGCGCCATTTTATCGTTCCTCTTCACCTTCTATCCCGGAAAGCACTGGGAATGGGTGGCAATCCTGCTATCACTGGTGGTCCTAGGCGGAATGGGCAGCCTGTTGGGTGCGCTGATCGGTGCCGTGTCACTCTCCGTGGTCGCCGCCTTTGTTAGCTCGCACTATGGCCCAACCTGGTCGCCGGTCACTTTCTACCTAGCGCTGTTTCTCATCCTACTGGTGCGTCCCCAGGGCCTGCTCGGCAAGAAGCCGGAGATGTAGATGCCTCCCTCAGCCGAGCATCTCGCAGGCAATTCCGAGACGGCTTTTGTCGGCAACGCGCCGTCGATCAGCCGACGCCTGTTCGTCGGCGCTATTCTGTTAGCGACGATCGGCTTCCCGGTCATTCAGCTTGCCTTCGGCGGCTACAACTACTGGCTCCATATGCTGCTATTCACCTTCATGAACGTGGCGATAGTCTCGAATTGGAACATCATAGGCGGCTTCGCTGGATACTTCTCGCTGGGACACAACGTCTTCTTCGCCGTTGGCGGTTATGTCTCGGGAGTCCTTTTCGCATATTACGATGTCTCGCCGTTCTTGTCGGCGCCGATCGCGGGGCTGGTCGCGGTGGCGGTTGGCCTCCTGGTCGGTATGATCACGTTGCGCACCCGTGGGCCAACCTTCATCATTTCTACCATCGCACTAGTGCTGGTGTTCAAGATCGCGCTCGACAATTGGGACTATATCGGAGGCTCCAACGGCATGAGCCTGCCGCTGGTTCCGCTTCCGGTCGAGATCGTGAAGCTGCCATTCTACTACTATTTCCTGGCGCTCGCGATCGCCTCGGTCTATCTCGCCTACCGCATTCGCCGCTCAAAGTTCGGCCTCGGATTGCGCGCAATCTCTCAAGACGAGATCAAGGCCGAGGTGGCCGGCGTACCGACGCGCTCTTATAAGATCCTGGCCTTCGGCCTCAGCGGCCTCTTCGTCGGCATGTCAGGTGCCCTCTGGGGTTATTACCTGACTTACCTGCGACCGACAATTTTTCTCCTCATCCTGGTCGGCGCGAAGTTCGTGCTGATGGCGGTGCTGGGGGGCCGCGGTACCGTTTCCGGGCCGGTGATCGGCGCGGTCATCTTCGTCGCCGCCAACGAGTTCTTTGTTGCCCTATTCGGCGCTTCCGAGCTGAACATTGCCGGGGCCGGCCTGCTTCTGCTGCTGGTATTGCTGTTCTTCCCCGATGGAATTGTCGGCTCGCTGAAGAACCGCGGCCAGCTGCCAAAATTCCTCGACTGGGACTAAAAGCCGATCACGTCAGGCCGAGGAACGTCGCTATCGTCGAAACGAAACGGTCGGGCGCCTGAATGTGCGGAGAATGCCCCACTCCAGGCATCTCGACCACTCGACCGTCGGGAAGTTTCTCCGCCAGGGCATGCGCAAGCGCCGGAGGTGTCGCGCCGTCCTCCTGCCCTACCACGATCAGCGTCGGATTCTCGACCTTCGGCAGTTCCGGGGTCAGGTCCAATGCAGCCAGCGCTCGGCATGCGTTGGCGAAATGAGTCGGCTTCAACGCCTCCAGTACTGCGGCCCGCTCGGCCGCCAGCTTAGGATGGGCCGCGAGGTAGCCCTCGGGGAACAGGCGTTTGAGCGCCACCGGCACGATCGCGGCCATGCCCTCGCTTTCGACCTTGGCCGCCAGATTCTTAAAGGTCTCCTTGCCGGCCGGCGGAAAGGCGATCGCTGCGCCGACCAGCACCAGCCGTGCGATGCGCGCGCCGACTTCGCTCGCTAGTGAGAGCGTTACGAAGCTGCCGAAACCATTACCCAACACATCGGTTTCAGGCGGCAAGTCCAGTTCGTCCAATAGCCGCTGGATAGCGCGGGCATAGTCTTTGACCGTGGGGCCGCCCGGCGGCGAGATGCCGAAGCCCGGCAGATTGACGGCGATCAAGCGCCGCCGATCGGCGAGCCGCTTCACCAGAAGGTCGAAGGCGCCGCGATCCGCCAGCAGCGAATGTAGCAAGACAAGCGGACGACCATCACCGGTGATCTCCACGTCGAGACTGGAACCTGCCATGCGACCGCCCTTTCCTTGCCGCACGCGCGCTTAGGCGAGATCACGCGCCCAGTCGCGCATCTCGATGATCTCGCGCAACTTGGCGAGGAAAGCGGCGGAATAGGCGCCGTCGACGGCGCGGTGATCGAAGGATTGCGCCAGCACCCCGATCGGCCTGATCGCGATTTCCTCGCCTTCTACCCCCGATACAACCACTGGCTTCCGCTTCACCCCGTCGAGCGAGAGAATTGCGACCTGTGGTTGATGGATGATCGGCGCTGTGATCAGCGTA
This sequence comes from Kiloniellales bacterium, assembly GCA_050728975.1. GTDB lineage: Bacteria > Pseudomonadota > Alphaproteobacteria > Kiloniellales > JBOHKJ01 > JBOHKJ01. The sequence continues at coordinate 9,527 of JBOHKJ010000330.1, forward strand.
CCGAAGCCGCCCGAGTTTGAGATTGTGTAGGTCCCGCCGCGCATCCTATCGGCGTCGAGACGCCGTCCCCGCGCGTCACTGGAGAGTATGTGAATGTCACGCGCGAGGTCGACAAGCGACTTCGTGCCAGCGTCCGCTATCACCGGCACCACTAGATTCTCCCGCGCCAGATCGACAGCAATACCCAGGTTGACCCTCTTTAGCTGCAGCAGGCTGTCGCCTTCGACAAGCGCGTTGAGGCGCGGGAAGGCTCGGAGCGCCTGACAGACCGCGAAGGCGACAAAGGGGAGATAGGTAAGCGAGAAACCCTCCTTCGCTTTCCAAGCGCCCGGCGCCGAGCTGCGTGCCTGCTCAACCGCCGAGAAATCGACCTCGACGGCCTGCAACACGTGCGGGCTCGTCGCTTTTGAGCGCACCATATGCTCGGCGGTCAGTCTGCGCAGCCGGTCGAAGGGAACTCGCACGGACTCTTTCGCTCCCATGGCGCCATCCGCCCTGGATTCGAGGTGACGCTGAACGTCCTGGCGCGTAATCCTGCCGCGCGGGCCAGTCCCGTCGATCGCCTCCGGATCGAGGCCATGCTCGGCAAACAAGCGCCGCACCACCGGCGACAGGGCAATGCCGCGAGAGTCGCGCTTCTCGATCTCGGTCCTTGCCCGGCTCGGCCGTAACGTGGCCGCTTCCTCGGATACAGGCGGCGCGGCCGGTGTGTTCGACTCGGCAGGGGTGCCAAGATCACCGATGATCGCCAGCCTCGTACCGACCGCCACGGACTCGCCCGCCGGCACGAGTATCCTCCTCAAGGTACCGCTGGCCGGCGCCGGAATCTCCATCTCGACTTTGTCGGTCGAGGCGTCGAACAGCGCCTCACCCTCCTTGACGTCGTCCCCGACTTTCTTATGCCAGATCGAGACCGTTCCCTCCGCGACGGTTTCGCCGAGCTGGGGCATGATAACGTCCATCGGCGCTCCGCTCGGTCTACGAGAAGGCTTTGAGGACGCGCTCGGCTATCGTCTTCGCCGAGGGTATGGCCAAGTCTTCCAGATTGTCGGCCGATGGCAGCGGAACGTGCGGTGTGGTGATGCGCAGGATCGGTCCATCGAGGTCGTCGAAGATCTCCTCCGCGACGATGGAGGCGACCTCGGCACCCCAACCGCAGAGCCGTGGGTTCTCCTCGACCGTGACCAGACGGCCGGTCTTCTGCACCTCACCGAGAATCGTTTTGGTGTCGAGCGGTACCAGTGAGCGCAGGTCGACCACGGTCGCCGAAATTCCCTCGCGCTCCAACTGCGTGGCAGCTTCGAGCGCCCGCGGCACCATCAAGGCGAGCGCGGCGATGGTAACGTCGCTGCCTTCACGCAACACCTTCGCGGTGCCGAGAGGCTCGACGTGCTCGCCGTCGGGAACCTGGCCCTTAGTCAGATAGAGGGACTTGTGCTCGAAAACAATCACCGGATCGGGATCGCGCACCGCCGCAGCAATCAAGCCTTTGACGTCGGCAGGCGTCGCTGGCGCAACCACCTTGAGGCCGGGCACCGCCATCGCCCAGTTCTCGACGCTCTGCGAGTGCTGGGCGCCGAAGCGTGAGCCACCACCGTTGGCGGTGCGGATAACCAAGGGCAGGGCCACCTGGCCGGCGGTCATGTAGCGGGTCTTGGCGATCTGGTTCGCTACCATGTCCCAGCAGACTGCGAGGAAATCCGAGAACATGATCTCGGCGATCGGCCTCAAGCCGGTCATCGCGGCGCCCATGGTGGCCCCGAGTATCGCCTGCTCGGAGATGGGCGTGTCACGCACGCGTAGCGGCCCGAACTCGTCGAGAAGGCCAACCGTGGTTTTGAAGACGCCGCCAGCGGCGGCAATATCTTCGCCGAGAAAAACCACCTTTTCGTCGCGGCTCATCTCCTGAGCGATACCGGCCGCGACCGCCTCGCGGTAGGTTAATTCCGCCATGCCGCGCCTCCATCAGCCCAAACGTCGGTCATGACGAGGTCGGTCGGCGGTATTGGCGAGGCCTTGGCGATCTCGGTCGCTTCGTCGACCTGCCGCTTGACCATATCTTCGATCTCGACCAACTTCGCCTCGGCGAAGGCCATCTCAAGCAAACGCGCCCGGTAGAGCGGAATGGGGTCACGCTCCAGCCAGCGCGCCAGCTCCTCCTTGGGTCGATAGGTCGCCGGATCGGCGCGCGAGTGGCCGCTGTGACGATAGGTCTTGGCCTCGATCAATGATGGCCCACCGCCGTCGCGCGCCTTGGCGATAGCCGCTCGCCCCACACGATAGACCGCATCGGCGTCGTTACCGTCGACGATGATCGATTCGAGCCCATAGGCCGAGGCACGGTCGGCGGCCGGATGCTCGACCGCCGTGACCTGGCCGATCGGCGTGTACTCCATGTAAAGATTGTTCTCGCAGACGAAGATCGCCGGCACCTTCCAGACGGCAGCCAGATTAAGGGCCTCGTGAAAAGCGCCGATGTTGGTAGTGCCGTCGCCGAAGAAGCAGACCGCCACCTCCTTGGTGCCGCGATACTGCGCCGACCAAGCCGCCCCAACGGCGATCGGCAGATGCGCGCCGACGATCGCATAGGAGCCCATTGCGCCGTGCTCGACGCTAGTTAGGTGCATCGATCCGCCTTTGCCACGCAGGAGCCCGCAGTCGCGCCCCATCAGCTCGCCCAGGACGCCAGTCATTGAGGCGCCCCGCGCCAGAGTGTGAGCGTGACCGCGATAGGTGCAGAAGGAGTAGTCGCCGGGTTCCATGGCGACAGCGAAGCCGGCGGCGATTGCCTCCTGTCCCAATGCCAGGTGACTAGTCCCTTTAATCAGATTCTGGAGAAAGAGGTCGTAGGCGCGCTTTTCGACGTGGCGCACCGCGAGCTGCGAGCGATAGAGCGCCAATCGCGTCTCTTCGCCGATATCATCGTTAGTCCGCGTCATAGCGTCGCGCGCCGGCCTGCTCGTCACGTTCATCTTCTATCCTTGAAATCGTCGCCCTTGACCTATCCAGCACTCAATAACGGTTGGCGATCGGCAGCTTCTCTGCGGGAAAGAGCGTGATGATGCGACAGCCCGTTTTAGTCACCACCACCTCTTCCTCGATGCGCGCCGCCGACTGGCCGTCGCTGGCCGGACAGTAGGTTTCGAGCGCAAAGACCATACCTTCCTTGATCTCGAGCGGCTGCTTGAAGGAGACCAGACGGCTGATCACCGGCCGCTCGTGCAGGCCCAGTCCCAGCCCGTGCCCGAACTGGAGACCGAAAGCCTCCATCTCGCTGACAAAGCCGAACTCCTCGGCCTTCGGCCAAACCGCCGCCACTTTGTCGGTGGTCACACCCGGCTTGATGAGCGCGATGGCGGCATCGATCCACTCGCGCGCCTTCTTGTAAGCGTCTTCCTGGGCCGGAGTCGCACGGCCGACGTTGAAGGTGCGGTAATAACAGGTTCGGTAGCCGTTGTAGGATTGGATGATGTCGAAGAACGCCTGATCGCCCGGCCGGATGATTCGGTCGGTGAAATTATGCGGATGGGGGCTGCAACGTTCGCCAGAGATCGCGTTGATCGCCTCGACATCGTCGGATCCGAGCTCATAGAGCATCTTGTTCGCGAGTGCTACGATGTCGGACTCGCGTACGCCTGGCTTCAACTCTTCCTAGATCATGTGATAGGTGCCGTCGACCATGGCAGCAGCCTGGTTGAGCAGCGTCAGCTCGTCCTGGCTCTTGATTTCGCGCGCATCGAGCATGGTCTGCTGGCCATCGACGACCTTGAGCCCGAGCTTCGCCAGCTCGTCGTGCATCGGCGGCTCGATGATGTCGACCCCGAGCGGTTGATCGGCGACGCCCTCCTCGATCAAGATCGACTTGATCTCCTCCGCATGATCGCGCATCAGTCCGGCCGAAGGCGGCACCATGCCGCGCAACCCCATCAGCCCGGCCCGGCAATGGTCGGGCTTCAGCCAGGGCGCATAGAGCCGGTGATGGACGGCCGCCGATCCGAAGTCCCAGACATAGGGATCGCCGTTGCCGGTCAAGAGCGAGAATCGGGTCATCTTGTCTCGCGACCATTCGCCGATAACCGTCGAGGTCATGTACCGGATGTTGTTGTTGTCGAAACACAACAGCGCGCCGAGCTCGGAATTGGCGAGCGCCATTCTGAGCCGCGACAGGCGGTAGCGGTGGAGTCGGGCGAAATCGACCCGCTCCTCGAAGTCAACTCCACGCTGCCCTGGGGCCGGGATCGCCCGGTCCCAGCGATAACCGGGATCGATATCCTCGGGCCGGACGATCCGCGGCGCTCTTTCTTTTTCTGCCATATCCGTCCCTGTTCTCTTGCCCCCCAGTTCGCCCCAGGATACGCTCCGCCAAGAGTGCTATGCAATCGATTGCGCAAGGCTTTTCCGGAAACACCCTGCTTCGACTATTCCTCCCTTGCCAAAGGGATTAGGCCGACAAATGGCGGATTGCCGCAATCACAACACAACGGGCAGCGTCGGACAGGGGCAGCAGAGGGTCCTGTTCGACGAGGAGGCGCGCCGGCGGCTGCTCGCGGGGGCTAGCGCCCTGACCAATGCGGTCAAGGTGACCCTCGGCCCGCGCGGCCGAGTGGTCCTGCTGGAAGCCGAGCATGGCCCACCTCGCATCACCAAGGAAGGGGCCGCGGTCGCGGAGACGATCGAACTGTCCGACCGCTTCGCCAACCTCGGCGCAGAGGTTCTGCGCCAGGCTGCGCGCGCCACCGAAGCCCAGGCTGGAGACGGTGCCACAACCGCAATGCTGCTGGCTCACTCAGTCTTTTCGGGCGGCCTCAAGGCGCTCGCCGCCGGAATCGATGCGAGCGCGCTTAGGCAGGGAATCAATCAGGCGGTGACGATTGCGCTGGCGCAGCTTGTAGCCTCGGCACGCCCAGCCAAGACAGAGAAAGAAATTGCGGCGGTGGCGATCAGCGTAGCCAACGGCGACCGCGCCTTAGGAACCCTGCTGTCGCGAGCGACCGCTGCTGCCGGCGCCGACGGTCTGGTCGTGATCGAGGAAGGACGGGCAACCGATGACAAGCTCAAGATCGTCGGCGGGATGTTTATCGAGCGCGGGTACGTTTCACGCGCTTTCGTTACCGACGAGCAGAGCCTGAGCGTCGAGCTCAAGAATCCACTAATTCTAATCTATCTGAAGAAGATCGAGCGACTCGACCTATTGATAGGCGTGCTCGACCGCGTGGCGGAGCTGAGGCGTCCGCTTTTGATCGTCGCGGAAGACGTGGCCGGCGAAGCATTGACCACCCTGGTCGTCAATCGCGAACGCGGCGGAGTCAAGGTCGCCGCCGTACGCGCGTCGGGTTTCGCGAGCTATCGTCGCGAGCTGCTGGAGGACTTGGCGCTCGCGACCGGCGCGACCCTGGTGCTCGGCGAGCCGGGCTTCGACCTCGGCGACATCGGACCCGAGGTGCTCGGCAAAGCAGCCAAGGTGCGCATCACCGCCAAGCGCACCCACCTGATCGGCGGTACCGGAGATCCAAAAGCCATTGAGCGACGCATAGCCCTCCTGCGCAGGCTCCGCGCCGAGGCCGGTTCCGACGACGATCGCGTTCTGATCGATCGGCGGCTCGCCAAGCTTGCTGGGCGCACCGCCGTCGTGGGAGCCGGCGGCTACAGCGAGGCCGCGATTCGCGAGCGCAAGAGCCGTTTCGAGAAGGCGTTGCGCGCGGTTGTGGCGGCGCGCGACGGCGGTTTGGCAATCGGCGGCGGCGTCGCCTATCTGCGGGCGGCAAGGGCGCTCGATGGCCTGATCGCCAAGAATTGCGACACTCAGGCCGGTATCGCACTGGTGCGACGCGCGCTCGCGCGGCCGGCCTACGAAATCGCGAGCAATGCCGGTGCGGACGGCAAATCTGTTGTCGCCCGCATCGCGGCGAGCGACGAGGAGGCTTTCGGATTCGACGCCGGTAGTCTCACCTTCGGCGATCTCGAGGAACGCGGAATCCTCGATCCGCTTCCGGTCGTGGCAGGTGCGCTACGCCAGGCGGCCTCGGTTGCCACGCTGCTGCTGTCGGTCCAGGCCGCAGTCGGCGCCAAACCACCACTCAAGATCAAGCGCCACCCCTTCGCCTGCAAGTGCTCTGACCATGACCACCAGCACTATCCAGGCGATCCCTACCACGCCCGCCATCACGACTAGGATGTTGGCGGCGGTGCTGTCGAGGCGCGTACGATCAACTCGACCGGCATCACCTTATGCTGCGGCCCGCCCCCTTCCACGCCAGGCTCCATGCGGGCAAGCAGGATTTTCGCCGCCTCGACGCCCGTCTCGTACTGTTGGATCCGCACGGTGGTCAGTGGCGGTTGCAGGCGGTCGACCAGTGCCATGTCGTTGAAGCCGGTGACCGAGACCTGCGTCGGGCAGTCGAGCCCGCGGGCATGCAGGCGCGCGATGGCGCCAATCGCCAAGCGGTCATTGGCACAGATCAGCGCGGTGAAGGGTACTCCGCTGTCGAGCAGCCTATCGCAGGCCGCTTCCCCCTCGTCCTCGTTGTAGGAGCGGGCGAAGGCCACGAGCGCCTCGTCGAAGGCCAGTCCATGGCGGGGAAGCGCGCGCTTGAATGCACCGAAGCGCGCCATTCCGGTCGACAGCGCCTTCGGCCCGGCAATGTTGGCGATCGTCCTGTGGCCGAGTTTCGCCACGTGAGCAACGGCGAGCGCGATTCCTGTCTCGTCGTCGTTAATCACCGAGGAGACCGAAGGATCGTCCAGCTTGCGATTGACGGTGACGACCGGAATGCCTTCGGCGACCGCGCGTAGCACCGCCGCGTCCTCGCGCTCCGGGCTGGCCAGAATCAGGCCGTCGACGCCACGGCCGCGAAGAGTCGCGATCAGTGTCGATTCGCGCTCGGGCAGGGTGTCGGTGTTGGCGATCACGGCGACATAGCCACGCGCCAGCAAGGTATCCTCAATACCGCGCAGAATCGGCGGAAAGACCACGTTTGTAATGTCCGGCACCAGCACGCCGACAGTCATGGAACGACTGGTGCGCAGGCTGTAAGCGATGGAATTCGTCCGGTAACCGAGTTCGTTGGCCGCCTCGATCACCTTGCCCGCGATCGTGTCCGTGATGAGGTGGCGCGTCTTGGGGTCGAGCGCGCGGGAAACGGTCGAGCTGTGGACCCCGACCGCCTTGGCGATGTCCTGCAATCTAACGCGCTTCCGTTGCATGGCCCCGACCGTCACTGGTGGAATATTGGCAGCGATGTCGGAACCTGCTCGGCTGCGGGCATAGACCCGCAGCTTTGCCGTTGCGCCGGCTCCGACGAGCGGCTAGTTTGCCCTGCAAACGATTGCACACGCAACGGTGAAGAACGGCGAATATCCCGGAATCTGGCCCAGCGTGCGGGCCTTGGTGCCCGGCCGCTAGGCTGCCGGCCGCCACAAAAAACGCCTGGAGGAGATCGAGGATGCAGGACAACAAGCCGAAGCTGGCTTGGGTCGGTCTGGGCCGCATGGGCACGCCGATGGCCAAGCGCCTGCTGGAAGCCGGCTATGAGGTTTCGGTCTGGAACCGCACCGCCGCCAAGGCCGAGCCCTTGAAGGCGGCTGGCGCCGGGGTGGTCGGGCATCTCGCCGAGTTGGCGGCCTGCGACATCGTCTTTTCTATGGTCTCGACCGGCGAGGTGCTGAAGGAGCTTTATTTCGGACCGGGCGGGATCGCGGTCTCGGGCAACGGCAAGCGACCGCGGGTCTACGTCGACTGCTCCAGTATTGCAGTCGAGCAATCGGCCGAGGTGCGCCAACGTCTGGAAAAGGTCGGCGCCGGCTATATCGCCTCCCCGGTGAGCGGCAACGGCAAGTGCGTCAAGGCCGGCAAGCTGAGCGCGGTGGCTTCCGGTCCACGGGCGCTCTTCGACGAGGTCGAGCCCTGCCTTGCCGCGATCGCCGGTGCCGGTGTTTCTTACGTCGGCGAGGGCGAGCTGTCGCGGATCTGCAAGATCGCCCATAACGTTCTGCTGGGAGTCCTCATACAGAATCTTTGCGAGATCGCGATTCTGGCTCAGAAGGCCGGGGTGCCGCGCCATGCTTTTCTGGACTTCATCAACAAGTCGGTGCTGGGCTCGGTCTTTACCCGCTACAAGACCCCGGCGCTGGTCAACCTCGACTGGACCACCACCTTTACGCCAGCCCTGCTGCGCAAGGATCTCGACCTCGGGCTGGCGGCGGCCCGCACGCTCGGTGTCTCGGTGCCGGTCACCGCGGCCACCCGCGAGGCGCTGCAATCCCACTTCGGCACGGCGATTCTGCACGGAGATTCCGGCGGCTATCTGGAGAAAGATTTCTCGGCGATCCTGGAGACCGTTGCGCTCGGTGCCGGGCTGAAGCTCGAAAGCGAGAACGTCCCGGTGAAGAGCGGCCTCGAATAGGACTGTTCGAGCCGCCGGTTTCCTGTAGTGCCGCGCCCATGCGATCCACAGACTTCTTCAGGCGGTCGAGCGCCTTGTCCATCGCCACCTCGGAAAAGCCGCCGCGCCCCATTACCAGCAGGAAACCCTTGCGCAGCGGCTTCGACTCCGCGAGCGCAACGAGCTCCTCCTCCATCATGGCGGCGAAGTGGCGCTGGCAGGCCATATTGTAGGACGGCACCCGCACCGCCGGCGTCCGCACCTCGTCGATAAAGCGCATCCAGGAGCGCATGGTGGCGCGCCCGATCGGATCCTCCGGCACCAGGCGCGCCGGCCCGCTGTAGACCTCGTCGAGATACTCGACGATGACCGCGGAGCAGCAGCGACTGGGCCACGGTCCCGCCCCTGGTCTTCCGAATCCGTTTTCCAGTTCAAGAGATCATATAGTCCTTGCGCAGCGTTTCGTAGACCCGGCAGGTACCCTTCCAGCCCTTGGGGAAGAAAGCGGCCGTATCCGGCAGAACCTCGATCACCTCGCCGGACTCATGGGTGTAGGTGCAGCGTCCGGCCAGGAAGTGGCAGAACTCGTCGCGCGTGACCTCACAATCCCAATAGCCGGGCGTGCAACTCCAAAGCCCGGATTCCGGGATGCCTTCGGGACCCTTGTAGAGCACGCGGCCCGAGGTGCGGGATTCGCCCTCGATCATGGTCGGGATGATGCCCCAGTCGACCAAGTGATCGGCAAAGCTTTGTGCCGGATGAAAATGCGGTGCGGAAGAGCGAAAACTCGTGCCCATCTGTCCCTCACATCCCCGAGCGCGCCAGTCCGTCGAGCAGCTTAGCCGCCTTGGTCGGCCCGTGATGACCTTGCATATGTTTCGACGTCGCCGCCAGCCTGGCCTGCATCGCCTTGTCGGTCAGCAGGCGATCGATTTTTTCAGCGAGCTGCGTCTCGGCCCAACCAGACCGATGCATCTTCAGGCCGTGGCCGGTTTCTTCGACCCGGGTCGCGTTGTCGTGGCCGTCCCAGACGTAGGGCATGATGAGCGCCGGCTTGCCGAAATAGAGGCACTCGTTGAAGGAGTTGTTGCCGCCGTGATGGATCACGGCGTCGACCTGGCCGATCACCGAGGGCTGCGGAAACCAGCTCTCGATGCGGACGTTGGAGGGAATCTCGCCATAGGCGTCCCGGTAGTCGCCGATATTCACCAAGGCGCGTAGCGGCATCTTGCCCAGCGCGGTGATCAGGCGCTTCAACAGGGCGGTGTCGCCGGCGCCCAGACTGCCGAACGAGAGATAGACCAGCGGCTTGTCATTATTGAGCGTGAAAGTTGGAACCTCGTAGCGCTTCTCCTCGCGCACGCAGCCTTCCAGATACTGAAAGCGGCCCGGGTCGAGCGGAGCGCGGCGCTTGAAGGCCACGGGCTGCGGATAGAGCAGCAGGTTGAGATAGGGCGAGGTCTCGAAGAACTGGCCGAGCGGATAAGGCTCTTCCCCACAGTCCCTGAGGAAGGCGTTGAAGCGCTGGTGGCACCGCCCAACCACCTCGTTGAACTTGCGCTCAAAAACCTCGAAACAGGTGCGGTCGTTCTGGCCACAGCCGGAGAGATGCGGCGGAATGTCCGGATCGCCGATCTCGTTCTCGGAGCAGGAGATGATCCTGACCCAAGGCTTCCCGTTTTCACGGCAGTAGCGCTTGATCGCCGGGAAGAGGATCACGTTGTCGACGCAAACGATGTCGGGTCGCACCTTGGCCAGTACACCAGGCAGGTCATTCTCGGCCCAGATCGCGGTCTCGACGATCGCGTTCCAGCAGTCCTTCACGTAGCTGTCGAGCTGTTCCGCAGGACTCTTGTCGAAGTTCGGGATATGGCCGTTGATGAAGTCGGACCAGTAGCTCGCCATATCCTCCGGCGCCATCGGCTGCGACATGTTCACCGCGTGCTTTTCGAAGCCGTAGCTCTCGTAGGTTCCTGCCATGCCCGGATTGGTGAGGAAGACCGCCTTGTGGCCAAGTTTCTTGCAGGCCTGGGCGATCCCCACCGAGTTGAGCGCGGGCCCGAAGGCCGCTTCCGGAAAGAACGCGATCGTCTTCCTGTCACCCATCGGATCGCTCCCCCCTGCAAATCCTTTTTTGCTTGGCCCGGCCCACCTTCGCCAAGCGCCCCGGGCGGCCGCAAGTCTAGGCATTGTAAGGCCTTATCGGAATAGTGAAGATGCGCAACGCTGTGCCGCGGCCAAGGTCAAAGGCGAGTGGGGATGAAACGGCTCTATCACGCCAGCGCCTACGACCCCGCGGTTGCGGTCGACAGCCATTGGCGCGCCTCGGCGCCGCCGCCGCGCCATAGTTTTCCAAAGCTAACCGGTGCTATCTCCTGCGACGTCGCCATCATCGGCGCCGGCTATACCGGGCTCTCGGCAGCACTACGCCTCGCCGAAAATCACGGCGCAGATGTCCGCGTGCTCGAAGCCGGCGAGCCCGGCTGGGGTGCCTCGGGACGTAACGGCGGCTTCTGCTGCCTCGGCTCCACAAAGCTTTCGCAACGAACCCTGGTGCGACGCTACGGCGCGGCGGAGACCGCGCGCTTCAGGCAGGTCCAGCGCCAGGCCGTCGAGCAGGTGCGCGGATTCCTGACCGATCGCGGGATCGAGGCCGATATCCACAGCGATGGCGAGCTCTATCTCGCCCATCGGCCGGGCCGCGACGAGGCGCTACGGCGGGAAGCCGAGATCGACGGCGCGGCCTTCGGCGTCGTGCCGCGCGTCTATGACCGCAAAGGGCTGGAAGCGTTGGGTGCCGCGGGCCCCCAGTTCCACGCCGGGCTCCAGACCCCGATCGGATTCGCGCTCCATCCGCTGAAATACGCCCGTGCGCTCGCCGACGCCGCGGCCGACGCCGGCGCGCGGGTCCACGGCCAGAGCGGCGTTCTCGATTGGAGCGTGGACGGCGAGCGTCATCGCCTGACGCTGGCCGAGGGCGAGGTGTCCGCGCGGCGCGTGATCCTCGCCACCAACGGCTACGGCAGCGAGACCCTGCCGCGCTGGCTCGGCGGCCGCAGCCTGCCGGTCATGTCGAACATCCTGGTGACCCGGCCGCTCACCGCAGCCGAGAAAGCGGCCCAAGGCTGGACGACCGACCTCATAGCCTTCGACAGCCGCCATCTGCTGAACTACTTCCGCCTGCTGCCGGATGGCCGATTCCTGTTCGGCGGTCGCGGCGGTCTCACTGCGTCGCCACGGGGCGTGGCCGCCATGCGGGTTGAGTTGCATCGCCGCTTCGAGCGCCTCTTTCCTGCCTGGCGCGGCGTCGAGAGCGAGCGTTTCTGGTGGGGCCTCGCCTGCCTCGCCTACGACCTGGTGCCCTACGTCGGACCGATCGAGGGCCTGCCGCACGCCTGGACCGCGCTCGCCTACCACGGTAACGGGGTGGCCATGACCAGCTGGACCGGGAGCAGGCTCGCCGATCTCGCCGCCGGCGTCGAGGGCGCCGCCGAGGGCATTCCGGCGGTGATGCGCGGGCCGATGCGGCGGTTTCCCTTTCCCGCGTTGCGCAAGCTCTACCTGCGCGCCGCCTATGCCTGGTTCGGCCTTGCCGACCGTTGGCTATGAGCCGCGAATATCGGCAGCGATCTCTCCCTTGCCGAAAATCCCCGACGCGGCATAGCCGCCGGTGCGGACGGAACGCCGCACGATCTCAGCGCAGCCCTGCCTCGGCGAGCGAGAACTCGAAGGGCACCAGGAACTCCATCCGGCTCTCGGCCAGGTCGCCGGGCATCGGCGGGAGCGGCTGGGCGCGGCGTATCAGCGCCTTCACCTCTTCGTCGAGCAGCAGGTAGCCGGAGCCCTTGGCAATAGCGTAGTCGCTGACGCTGCCGTCGCGCAGTAGCACGAAGCGCAGCAGCACGGTGCCTTCCTGACCGCGCAGCTTGGCGCGGCGCGGATAGCGCTTGTGGCGCTCCAGCCAGACCCGCAGCTGTGCCGCATAATCGGCGAGCGCGGCCGGATGGCCGGTAGATACGCTGCCACCGCCCTCGCCCTGGGCTTCGGGCGCGCCCGTTGGACCAGCGGAGCCGGCGCCGGCGCGCGCGGCGGCCTGAACGCTGCTGGTTTCGACCCCCGGGTCGGGCAGCGGTGCCGTCTTCGGGAGCTCCGGCGCCGTCTCCGGGGGCTCCAGCTCCGCCTCGGCCTGTACCGGCGGTGCCAGCTTGGGAGGCGGGTCCTCGATCGCCTGGACCACGAAGTCCGGCAGCTTGAGGCGGCGCGCCGGAACCGGCGCCGGCGGCACTGGCGCCGCCGGTTCGGCCTGCTTTTCTGGCTCGGCTTTCGGCCCCGGGTCGGCCGGCGGCGGCAGGGCGGCAATCGCCTCCAGCTTCTCCTCGCGCGGCGGTGGGGCGACGGCGACCGGCGGGTCGACGAGCGGCTTCGCCGTCTCGGCGAGAGGCTCGGACGGAAGAGCCTGGTCCGCCGACGCATCGTCCGATGGCTCGGTCGCCTCGGCTGCCGCCTCTGGCGCAGGTGCCGGCTCGGGTTGGGGCGCGACCACCGGCACCTCCTCTGCCACTCCCTGCTCGACCGATGGCGCGGGCAACGGCTCGGGTTGGAGCTTGGCGTCCTGCTGCTCCTGCGGCGCGAGACCGGAGCCCGTGTCCCCGGCCGCCGGCGGTCCGGGCTGCGAATCCGGCCCCGGCACCTCCAGCACCACCAGCTCGACCGGCACTGCCTGGTCGAGCCCCCGCGGCTCGACCAGGGCCGGCAGGCCGAAGATCGCCGCCAGCAGGGCGGCGAGATGGACCAGAGTGGAGAGGAGGATGCCCCCGCGCACGGTGGCGGTCTCAAGCGGCAACGACGTGGGGGCAGTCGCGCGTCGGATGCCGGCCGACCCGCAAGGGCAGATCGAAGACCCGCGAGAGCCTCTCCTCGGTCAGTACGGCCTCGGGGGCGCCCTCGGCGACGATGCGGCCGCCGTTCATAAGGGCAATGCGGTCGGCGTAGCGCGCCGCGAGATTAGGATCGTGGAGGATCGCGAGCACGCCGGCGCCGTCTCGCGCCGCCTTCACCGCCGTCGCAAGGCAGGCGTGCTGGTGGGAAAGATCGAGGCCGCTCGTCGGTTCGTCGAGCAGCAGGTAGCGGCCGGCGAGCGATCCCTCGCCGTCTCCGTAGCCGATTTGCGCCAGCGCGCGGGCGAGCTGCACCCGCTGTCGCTCGCCGCCGGATAGCGCGGTGTAGTCGCGTCCGGCCAATCCGGAGAGTCGGGTTTCGCCGAGCGCAAGGCCGACCAGCGCCAGGTCACGGCTGCGGCGGCTGCGCCCTGCGTGTGGCGCGCGCCCGAGCGTCACCACCTCGATCACCGTGAAGGGGAAGGGGAGCTCCGAGCGCTGCGCCAGGACCGCGCGGCGGCGCGCCAACGCTTCCGGTCCCCAATCGACGAGGGGCAAGCTGTCCAATTCGACCGCGCCACGCTGCGGCCGGTAGGCGCCAGACAGGAGCGCCAATAGCGTCGACTTGCCGACGCCGTTCGGGCCCAGCACCGCAACCACTTCGCCCGGCGCAACCGTCAAGGAAACCGAGACAAGCACCGGCCGTCCGCCGTAGCCGAAATCGAGATCTCGAGCGCTCAGCACGGCCGTCGCCCTCACCAGCCCGCGATAGCGCGGCGGCGCAGCAGCAGCCAGAGGAAGAAGGGACCGCCCACCAAGGAAGTCAGGATGCCGATCGGCAGCTCCGCCGGCAGCACCAGGCTGCGGGCGCCGAGATCGGCCGCCAGAAGGAGGGCCGGACCGAGCAGGATCGAAGCCGGCAGCAGGCTGCGATGGTCGGGCCCGAGCAGCAGGCGCACCAGGTGCGGCACCACGAGGCCGACAAAGCCAATGGTCCCGGTCAGCGCCACCGAGGCGCCGGTGCCGAGAGCTGCCAGCACGACGACGATGCGCTTGGCGCGCTCGATGTCGAAACCAAGATGCAGCGCCTCGGTCTCGCCCAGCAAAAGCGCGTTCAGATGCCGGGCAAAAAGAGGAAGCGCGAGCAAGGCAGCGACGATGAAGGGAACCCCACCCGACAGCGTCTCCCAGGTGACGCCGCCGAGGCTGCCCAGCATCCAGAAGTTGGCGGTGCGCAGTTGCTCGTCGTCGCTGAGGAAGATCAGGAATCCGATGCCGGCCATGACGACGGCGTTGATCGCTACGCCGGCCAGCAACAACGTGGCGACGTGAATCCGGCCGTGACGACTCGCGATGCGGCAGACCAGCGCCGTTACGAGCAGGCCGCCGCAGAAAGCGGCGAGGGGTAGCAGGTAGGGCGCGAGCGCGCTCGGCAGCGCGGCCAGCAGCGGCCCGCCCAACACGATGGTCGCCACCGCCGCCAGCGCCGCACCGCCGGACACGCCGATCAAGCCTGGATCGGCGAGCGGATTGCGGAACAGCCCCTGCAGCGCCGCGCCCGCAGCCGCGAGAGCGGCGCCTACCAGGACGCCGAGCACGACCCGCGGCAGGCGGATCGCCAGCAGCACTGTCTCCTCCCGGACAGCGACCGCGTCGGACAAGGGAAGGCCGAGCTTGCTGGCCAGGATCAGTATCACCCGGTCCGGCGCGATCGGCACCGCGCCCCAACCGACCGATAGGAGGATCGTCAGGGCCAGCAGCAGGGCGAGCGCGATCAGCGTCCGCGTTGTCCTGCGCCGCTGCCGCTCGACGACGAAGGCGATCGACTCGCTGGGAACGACAGCGGTCACGACGGACCCCTAAAGCGAGAGCTCGGGGTGGAGCGCCTGGGCGAGCATACGGATCGCCGTCGCGATGCGGGGCCCGAAGCCGAGTAGCAGCAGGCCGTCGATCGCAATCACGCGGCCGTGCTCGCCGGCCGGCGTCAAGGCGACCTCCGGCATGGCCAGCACCCCTTCATTGCCGCCGAGAAGCGCCAGCGACCGGCTGGTGACGACGATCACGTCGGGCGCAGCGGCAACCGCCGCTTCGGGCGAGAGCGGCTTGTAGCGCTCGAAGCCGTCGATCGCATTGCGGCCGCCGGCAAGCGCAATGATACCGTCCGCTGAGGTTCTGCGACCGGCGGCGAGCGGCGCACCCTTGCCGAGCGAGAGCAGAAACAGGACACGTGGCCTCGCGGCAACCTCCCCGAGACTCGCCCGCACGCTTTCGATCTCGTCCCGCACCCGGGCGATCAGGGCCTCTCCGCGCGCCTCCTCGCCCACCGCAGCCGCAATCCGCCCGATCTTCTCGAGCACGCCTTCGGCAGAATAGTCGTCCGCTACGGCAACCACCGGGACGCCAGCTTCGCGCAGCTGATCGAGGACAGCGGGCGGGCCGGAATCCTCCTCCACCAGCACCAGCGTCGGCTCGAGCGCCAGGATCGGCTCGGCCGCCAGCTGGCGCATGTAGCCGACGTCGGGCTTCTCTGCTACCTGCTGGGGATAGAGGCTGGTCGTGTCGACCGCGACGATCCGCTCCTCCAGGCCGAGTGCATAGAGAATCTCGGTGATCGCGCCGCCAACCGAAACGATTCGCTCGGCGCTACCGATCGCGACCTCGTGGCCCGCGGCGTCGAGCACTCGCATCTCGGCCTGCGCAGCTTCCGGATCGAGCAAGGCCGCCGCGACCAGCAGCGGTGCCAGAATTCGAAGTGCACTGGCGATCATGCTTCGCTCGTGCGCTCCAGGCTGTCGACCAGGATGCGCCAGCCTTCCAGCTCGGCCTCGCCCGGCTTGCGCTTGCCGAACATCATGGCGACCGTCTGCCGCTCGCTATCGAGGATCTCGAGCGACGTCACCGTGCCGTCCGACGTCGGCTTCTTCACCACCCAGGCGGCGGCGATCAGATTCTGGCGCAGATGGAGATTGAAGCCGGGGTCGAGCACGTTGAACCAGGGGCCGAGCTCCTTGAGCGTGTTGACCGGGCCGCTGTGAATCTGGATCACGCCCGGGCTGCCGACGAAGACCATGATCGGCAGGGCCTGGGCGGTGGCGATCTCGAGCGCCCGCCGGAAGCTGTCGCGGGCGACCGGATAGGCGTAGTCCCGACCCACCAGGCGGAAGCTCTGCTCGCGGCCGACGCCGAGGTCGATCAGCAGGTCGCGGAAGTCGTGGACGTCTTTGAGAGCCAGCCAGCGCGCCCGCAAGGCCGCCTGGTCGACCGAGCTGTCGAGCTTGTCGGCTTGGCGGATCGGCAAAGCTTCCACCTCGATGCCCGGCCGCTGGTCCTCGTTGCGGTGCGCGGCAAGCAAGGCCTGATAGGCCTCGTGGTTGCTCTCCTCGCGCAGGTAGATCTTGTGAACAGCGGTACCGTCGCGGTCGAAGATCTGCAGACTGTGACGCAGGCCGCTGCGGGTCTCCTCCGCGGCCGCGAAGGCGAAGTGCCAATGCCCGAGGAAAATCCGGAGATCGATATCCTCGGCAAGTGCCAACCCCATCTTGCCGGCGACCGTGATCTTGTCGTACTGCCCGACCTTTTCGTGCACTGCCTGCTCGTTGCGCGTGAGCGCCATGACGCGGCCGAGCTTCGGCAGCGCCTGCAGCAACTCCTTCCAGCGCCGGTCGAGACGAACGACGCCCTCGCCGCAGCGCGCCGCCAGCAGCTCTCCTTCGCTGACCCCGAGGCGCTCGGCGGCGTCACGTGCGCGCAGCAGCGGCTCGGCCCCCTTCAAGGCGCTCCAGCGATTCCTGAGATCGCTCCAGCGCGGGTCGGCGGTCGTGGCGAAAGTCATGGCTTGTCCCTTTTTCGAGAGGTTGGCTGTGCCGCTCACCAGCTGAGCGAATAGGAGACGAAGGCGTTGTATCCGCGCCCTGGCTCGGGTGCGTTGGTGAAGACCCGCGCGTAGCTGCGGTCGAAGAGATTGTCGATGCCGAGATCCAGCCTCAGGCCGCGCAACAGACCCTCGCGCGGCGCCCAGGAGAAATAAAGGTCGTGCACCGTGTAGCCGTCGCGGGCTTCGGCCGGATCGTTCACTTTGTCGAAGCGGTCGGCGGCCAGCACGCGCCAGCCGACCAGCGAGTCGATTTCCGGCAGCTTGATTCCGAGATCGGCTGTCAACTGGTCGGGTGCAAGCGCGCCAAGCTTGGCCTCAGTGTCCTCGTTTTCGCCGTCGATCGTCGAATAGCCGAGCGTGAGGGCGAAGCGAGCCGCGGCGTAGGAGAACTCGACCTCGGAGCCGTGCAGCTTGGCCTTCGGCACGTTGGCGTTGGTCGTGGTGCCGTCGCAATCGCCGGGAACGAAGGGATCGCAGTCGACGAACAGCTCCGGCTGGCTCACCGCGACGTCGATGAAGTCCTCGCCCCAAACCACGAAGTGCGAGCCCTTGACCTGGAAGCTGTCGCCGTCTTCCAGCAGGCCGTCGAAGGTGAGGCCGGCCCCCGCCTCGACGGTGCGGGTGCTCTGCGGCTTCAAGTCCGGATTGTTGACGAAGCGATTGGTGACGCCGGCGCCGACCGGGATCTGGAAGTGCACGCCGGTGAGATAGAGCTCGTCGAAGGTCGGCGCGCGGAAGGCGTGGCTGTAGGAGGAGAAGACCATCAGCCATTCGGTCGGCAGGTAGCTGACGCCGATTCGCGGCGAAATCTGACGGTCCTGGTTGTCGTCGGCGATCGAGCTGCTGGCGCTGTAGTCGTCGAAGCGCAGGCCCGGGACGACGAGGAGGTCGCCGGGGGCGCCCAAGGGCTCCGCCACCGCAATCTCGGCCTGGGCGAAGACGCCGTAGAACGTGGCCTTCGCGTCGGGCACGCCGTCGCGCTCGTCCGCTCCCTGCGCGCCGTCCTGCTGGTCGCGATAGACTTCGCCGCCGTAAGTGAAGGTGGCGCCGATCTCCCCGGTCAGCATGGCGCGCGAGCGATTGTCGAGGCGGAAGCCGACAGTATCGACGTCGCGCCGCAGGATCTCGCCCGGCGGGCCGGAGCCGTTGCTGTCGAGCCGAAGCTCGTCGGCCCGGAAGCGGGTGTAGTGAGCGGAGAGGTCGAGGTCGATCAGCTTGTCCGCTGGATCGTGGTAGTTGTAGGCTAGCCGCCAGGTGTCGGCGAGGATGTCCTTCTCGACGATGTCGGCGCTGCCGAGGCCCTGGCCGTTGCTCGGCTCCTCGGCGGTATTGTCGAAGCGCGTCCAGGCGGCCTCCACGCTCTGGTGCTCGGCGAGCTCGTAGGTCGCCTTGGCGAGGCCGGCGAGGATGTCGTCGTCGGCCGCAGTCAGCTCACCGCCGTTGCCGAGCCTGATCGAGCCGGAATCGCGCTTGGTGACGCTGCCGATCAGATCGAGGCCCGCGATCGGCGTGCCGTAGGCGGTTACGATCTCGACGGCTTCGCGATTCGAGGTCTGATAGCCGCCCGAAACCGTCACGCCAAAGGTCTCTTCGGCGGACAGCAAATCGGCGGCATCGAGCGTGCGAAACTCGATCACGCCACCGGTGCCGCCGCTGCCGTAGAGCGCGCTGGACGGTCCGCGCAAGACCTCGACGCTCTTCAGCAGCGAAGGATCGACGAAAAAGCGGCCATCATGCGCCGAGCCGAAGTTCTGGCGCGCGCCGTCGATCAAGACGATGACGTCGGGCCCGGAGAATCCGCGGATCGAGGGCACTTCGCCGGTCCTGCGCGGCCCGCCGGAGAACTCGACATTCGGCACGAGCTGCAGAATGTCGTCCGGCGTCGAAGCCTGCCTGTTGCGGATCTCCGCCTGGTCGACGACCGTGACCATGCCCGGATACTCGAATGCCTCGATCGGATTCCTGGTAGCCGTGATGGAGATCTTGTCGATCGAGCGTACCGGCACTTCGGCGAGGCTCGGCGTGGGCCGAGCCTCGGTATCCGCTTCGGCTGGCGCATCCGGAGCGACCTGCGCCCGCGCGCCCGGCGGCGCGGCAGCGAGCGCCACCGCCAGAGCGACGGCGGCTACGGCGCTGCCGAGCGTCGTTCGAATCTTTGCACTCTCGTCCCCTGTGCCACGCATGCCTTGCCCCTCCAGCTCGACGGCTCGCATTGAGCGGGTCCGGGCTGGCTGCCAAAGGCGCGGCCTGTGGCCGCAGGTGGCTGGCTAGGACTGTTGTTCGATGTTGGGCCGACGACCGGGATGAGATGCCGGCTCGGCCGTCTCGTGTTACTTGGTGAGGATCAGCTTCCCCTTGCTGGTGCAGCGCAGGCGATAGCAATCGCCCTCATGCTCGATGACGACCTCGCGCGTGCCGCCGAACAGCTCGCCGCTGCGGATTTGCCGGGGTTTCGGCCCTGCGGAACCACCGCCGCCTCTCCCTGCTCCTCCGCCTCCCGATCGCTCGACGGATCTACGTGATCCCGGCGCCATCGCGCTCGCTCCACTCCTGCCTGTTGCTCCACGGCGCTGCACGTTTAAAGGCGAAACCTGTCGCGGCTTGGGCAACCCCCAAGCCGTCATTTATAGGCCAAGCCTCGGTCTTTGACAATGAGAATGATTATCATTGTCATCGAGGCAGCAG
>JBOHKJ010000331.1:0-4741 GCA_050728975.1 Kiloniellales bacterium
GGCCGGGGGCGAGCGGCGTGCGCGCGAAGACGCGCAAGGTCGCGAGCGCCGCCGGCCGATAGCGCGCAAGCAGCGCGAAGGTGACGCAGTCGACCGCGCAAACGTCGGCGCTTCCCTCCGTCACCGCGGCGAGGCTGGCGAGATGGCCGCCGGTTTCGAGGACATTTGCGAAGAAGCGCTGTCCCGCGGCGAGCGGCGCCACCAGCGCGCGCAGCGCGTTGGCGCCGGAGTGAGAATCGTGGCCGTTGACAGCGAGCCTGAGACCGCGCAAATCGGCGATCTCCATGCCGCCCTGCTCTGCGCGCGTCACGATCAGGCTGCGATAGCGCGGTCCCTCGCAATCCGGCGAGGCGTAGCAGGGTGTGGCGACCAGCGCGAAGGCGTCGGCGAAGGCGTGGGTCAACGGATAGCCGCAGGTCTGGGTGAAGAGCAGATCCCCGGCGCGCCACAGCAGGCGGTGGTCGCCGAGACGGGTGAGCGCGGCGGGCGGATCGGCGATGCCTTCGCGGGCGAAGGCGCAGGCAAGGCCGCGCCACCAGGCGTCGGTGGCGGCCGCCACCTCCGGCAGGTCGTACATCGGCAGGCTGGCCCGCGACATATCTGCTCGCGCGGCGCCGCTCAGGGGAGGCCGGCGGGATGTAGGCCGCCGGGATGTTGGGGCAGGCCGTCGCCGATCCCGTAGTAGCCGCCCTTGTCGGCAACGAAGATGTGCGCGGACGATTTGAGACCGCTCGGCGCGTCGAGGCTGCCGGCGGAGATCGAGATCGAGCCGCGCGCCGCCACGTCCCAGAACAGCTTGGAGCCGCAGCGGCGGCAGAAGCCGCGCCGCACGCCCGGCGAGGACTCGAACCAGGCGAGCGCGTCTTCGCCGACGATCGCAACGTCGGCGCGCCGGGCCGCGCTGTAGGCGCCGAAATGCCCGTGGGCGCGCCGGCATTGGCCGCAGTGACAGAAGACGACCGGGCGCAGTCCTCCGGAGACCGCGTAACGCACCGCGCCGCACAGGCAGCCGCCGCTGCCGCCGCCGGTCTTTTCGTGGCCGGCGCTCATGACGCGCTCGATTCCGCGAACCGCGGCAGCGCGTCGGCGATCGCGTAGTAGCCGCCCTTGTGGGCCGCCCAGATGTGGGCGCGCAGCGCGAGCGCGTTCGGCTCGTCGAAGGCGCCGGCGGCGATGTCGCGGCTCGACCCCTCGACTTCCTCCCAGAACAGGCTGGAGCCGCAGCGGACGCAGAAGCCGCGCCGCGCGCCCGGCGAGGAGGCGTACCAGGAGAGCCACTCTTCGCCGGCGATCGAGATCGCCGCGCGCGGCAGCGAGGTGTAGACGCCGAGATGGCCGTGCCAGCGCCGGCACATCGCGCAGTGGCAGAGCGTCATGGACGGCGGCGGCTGGCTCACCGCGAAGCGCACCGCGCCGCACAGGCAGCCGCCAGTCGCCGCCGCTTTCCCGCTTTCGTTGCTTGCTGTCGTCACCGGCTCCTTCCCGTCGCTACTCGTTTCGCATCTCGTCCGCCAGATGGCCGAGCAGCGGCACCACGTCGGTCGGCTGCACCAGGGCGGAGCGGATCAGGTCGTCGAAGTGCGCCGTCAGCGCCCGGATGTGCGCCGTGGCGTTCACCACCAGGTACATGCTGCCGATGTAGAGCGCTGCGCGCTTCGGCCCGAAGATGGTGAGCGGTGTCGCGTACTTGCGCAAGCCGTCGAAGAGGAACCAGCGAAAAGTCGGATAGAGCTCGTCGACCAGCAGAATCATGCGCTCGATCTGCGCGAGTCGCTCGGCCTTCGGCAGCTTGTTCCAGATTCCCTGGCCGCGCGCCATCGCTTCCAGCGCCTGCAGCGAAGAGCAGACCTCCATGTCGGTCTCGGGCTGGCGGCTGTAGGCGAGCCGCGCCTCGGCCTGCTCGAGGCGGGTCTCCGGCACCGCGGCGCCGTGGTCGCGATACTCGTAGCGGATCACCAGCTCGCTCTTCAGCAGGTCGGGCAGCGTCGAGGGGATGTAGCGCACCTTGTAGCCGACCGCCTCGGCATGCCAGCGCACCAGGCGGGCGTCGTCGGGCGAGCCGGCGCCGGGCTCGATCTCCAGCGACTCCGGGATGAGCCGCCCGCCCGGCTGCCCCTCCTGCGAGAGGCCGAGCAGCCAGTCGACGCTCACCTGCTCGCTCTGGGCGAGCGCGGCGATGGTCTCGGCGCGCGGCAGGCGGGTGGTGTTGGGGGCCAGGAGCTGGGACAGCGTCGAGCGGTCGAGCCCGGCGCGGGCGGCGAAGCCCGAGCGGCTCAAGCCCGAGCGCTCGATCAGCTCCAGCAGGCGCTGGCGAAAGACCTCGACCGTTTCCCGGCGATCCATGACGCCCTCCAAGTGGCAACCGGCCTCCGCAGCCTGCCACAGGCAGGGAGCCGCTGCGACATAAAATCACCAATCTGTTATAATTGTAAACATTCTTAATGTAATGTTTGCATGGCGCACAGATTGTGCGCAGACCATCGTTGTGAAACGGCCTAAGCTCCAATATTGTCACAACTGCGAGCAGCCCAGCGTGCGGGGCGGGCGGCTCGCGGAGGACAAGTAAAATTGACGGCGAAGAAGGAACAGCGTCGCGGGCGCGGCCTCCTGGCCAGCCTGCAATGGTCGACACTGGCCGTGGCGGCCGCCATCTACGGCGGCTTCGGCCTCACTACATTTTTTCATGACGCGCTTCCCTGGTGGGTGCTGGCGCCGCTCGGCGGCTGGCTCGTCGCCTGGCACGGCTCGCTGCAGCACGAAGCGGTTCACGGCGGACCCACCCCCTGGCCGCTGGTCAACCGGGCCCTGGTGTGGCCGCAGCCGGGCCTCTGGCTCCCCTACCCGCTTTACGTCCGGCTGCACCTCGCCCATCACGACGACCAGTGGCTGACCGATCCGGACAACGATCCGGAGAGCTTCTACGTCCGCCCCGAGACTTGGGAAAGAATGAGCGCGCCGCTGCGCGCCGTCTATTGGATCAACAACACCCTGCTGGGACGCGTGACGCTCGGTCCGGCGCTGGTCGTCGCGCGCTATTGGTGGAGCGAGGCGAAGCTGATTGCGCGCGGCGATTACAGCCACACCGCGGCCTGGCTGTGGCATCTGCCGGCGGTGGGCGTGGTGCTGGTCTGGGCGCTCGCGGTCTGCGGGCTGGAGCTCTGGCAGTATCTGCTGTTCTTCGCCTATCCGGGATTGTCGCTGACCCTGGTCCGCTCCTTCCTCGAGCACCGCGCGGTCGGGCCGGTCCCGCAGCGCACCGCGATCGTCGAGAGCCGCGGCCCGATGGGGCTGCTGTTCCTGCACAACAACCTCCACGCGGTCCATCACGCCGAGCCGGAGCTGCCCTGGTGCCAGCGGCCCAAGGTCTATCGCCGGGAGCGCGAGCGATTCCTCAAGGACAACGGCAGCTACGTCTACAGCGGCTATGCCGAGGTTTTCGCGCGCTTCCTGCTGTGGCCGAAAGAATCGCCGGTCCTGCCGAGCGCCGCACCGTCGCCGGCCTCCGGCCCGGCCATGGCGCGCCGCGTTCCGGCGTAGAGTCGAATCCAGACGACTGAGTGCGCCTCGGCCAGGCGGCCGGCGTCATGCCGCAAGCAGGCGGGTACCCGTTCCGATCCTGTCTGTCGACCCTCCTGCGATCTTCGCAGAGCAGATAGGAGAGCCCTCAGATCGCCATTCCGGGATTCCTGCGACGATTGCGGCGCAGATGGGGAGCGACTATCTTTTGGCCATGCAGCTCCGCGCGCTCCGCCGTTGGTTGGCACTCTGCACTGTACTGTTCGTCAGTCTGGGCCTTGTAGCGCAGAGCCTGGCCGTGGCCGACATGGACGCCAAGATGATGACCGCGGCGGCGGGCGAGATGTCTCCCTCGCCCGGCGGCTGCGACGGCTGTGGCGACGACGATGGCATGCCGGCCACCCTGTGCATTGCCCTTTGCGGCGGAACCGTCGCGGTTCTGCCGAGCGTCGCTCCGCTCAGGGTCGTCGCCGTCGAGCGGCCGACTCCGCTTGTCGTCCGCATCGATCCTGGACGCATCAGCTCGCCCGATCCCTACCCTCCCAGACCTTCCATCCTGAGCTGAGACGCGGGTGCCCGCTTCGCGGGCGCTTCGTGTCCTGTCGTGGCGGCGCGCCTTCGGCGTTCGCCAGTCGACTGTGCGCTCCCGGGCCGGCCGCGCATCCGCGTGGTCAGCACCCGGGCGGTCAAACTCATTTGGGATGGAAGCAGATGACCCACACTTTCGGTTCGACGCTGACACGCCGAACCCTCCTGATGACCGGCGTAGCGACCGCGCTCTCCGCCGGCTTGGCGCCATGGCTGCACGCGGATGCGGCAACCGAGCTTCGGCTGACCGCCGCGACCGGTCGTGCCCGGCTCGTTCCGTCGCCTCACCCCGAAACGGCGGTCTGGTCCTATGACGGCCTTGTGCCCGGACCCGAGATTCGCGTTCGCCAGGGCGAGCGTTTGCGGGTTGTCGTCGAGAACCGGCTGGACGAGGAGACGACCGTTCACTGGCACGGCGTCCGCGTGCCGAACCCAATGGACGGCGTGCCGCACCTGACGCAGAAGCCGATCGCGCCGGGCGAGTCCTTCGTCTACGAGTTCGATTGCCCGGATGCCGGCACCTTCTGGTACCACCCGCACCAGCGAAGCTTCGTTCAAGTCGGCCGCGGACTCTACGGCCCGCTGATCGTCGAAGAGCGAGAGCCCGTTCCAGTAGACCGCGATGTCACCTGGGTGC
>JBOHKJ010000332.1:0-6719 GCA_050728975.1 Kiloniellales bacterium
GCGAAGACCCGCTCGGGATAGCTGCTTGCCCACTGCAACGCTTGCATACCGCCCATCGAGCCGCCGGTGACGCAGAACAGCCGGTCGATTCCCAGGTGATCGATCAGCAGCTTCTGCGCGCGCACCATGTCGGCCACTGTTATGACCGGAAAAGAGAGGCCCCAGGGCTTGCCGGTCTCGGGATCGATCGACTTCGGCCCGGTGGTTCCCATGCAGCCACCGATCACGTTGACGCAGAGCACGAAATAGCGATCGGTGTCGAGCGGCTTGCCCGGCCCCACCACCATCTCCCACCAGCCTTGCTTGCCGGTCACCGGATGGGGGCCTAGCAGGTACTGGTCGCCGGTCAAGGCATGGCAGGCCAGGATCGCGTTGCTGCGCTCGGCATTCAGCGTTCCGTAGGTCTCATAGGCGATGGTCGGTTTGAGCGACACGCCGCAATCGAGCCGGAGCAACTGCTCCGGCTCGAACAGCCGATGGGAGACACCCGGCCGTGCCGCTTCTCCGCCCGGAGGGGAGAGGATCGGCCGGCCGCTTTGGGGGCCATTCATGAATCGGTCCGCCGCGTTCAGGGTCCGGATAGCTAGGAACCTGTGCCGTACCCTGTCAACGCTTTCTTTTGCAAGGTTTTCTTTGCTTTTCGCGGGTTCGCGGACTA
This sequence comes from Kiloniellales bacterium, assembly GCA_050728975.1. GTDB lineage: Bacteria > Pseudomonadota > Alphaproteobacteria > Kiloniellales > JBOHKJ01 > JBOHKJ01. The sequence goes on from JBOHKJ010000332.1 coordinate 659, forward strand.
TCTCTAGGCGCCCCAAGCAGCGGAGACCAAGAGCCCTCCATGACGGCCGACGAGTCCGCGCTCGACGCTTTGCGCGCCGAGATCGACGAGATCGATAACGCGCTCCTCGACCTCCTGCAGCGGCGCGGCGAGGTGGCGCGGGCGATTCGCGACGCCAAGGGGCCCGGCGGCGGTATCTTCCGCCCCGGTCGCGAGGCCGCGGTCCTGCGCCGCCTGCTTGCCCGTCACCGCGGCAACCTCCCGAAGGCGGCCGTGGTGCGTCTTTGGCGCGAGATCTTCGCCGCCGCCACCGCGCTCCAGGGCCGCTTCGCGGTCGCGGTCCACAGCAACGACGGCGACCAGGCGCTGCGCACTCTGGCGCGCGATCACTTCGGCTCGCTGACGCCTATCGCTCCCTTCGGCTCGGCCCTCGGCGTGGTTCGCGCAGTCACCGAGGGCGAGGCCACGGTCGGCGTCTTTCCGCTACCCCAGACCGACGACCGCGAGCCCTGGTGGCCGCACCTGGCGCGCGTCGCCCCGGCCACGCCTCGGGTGGTGGCGCGGCTTCCCTTCGCCGCCCAAGCGGGAAGCGGCGCCGAGGCGCTGGTGATCGCGCTCCCGCCGGTCGAGGCCTCGGGCCACGACTGCGGCTACCTGATTGCCGAGAGCGACGACCAGCTCTCACGCAGCGCGCTGCGTAGCCTGCTGACCGCCAGCGATCTGGTGGTGCGCGACATCCAGGTCGTCGACCAGGGTGGTGGACGCTGGCTCAACCTGATTGAGGTCGAGGGCCTGCTGCCGGCTGACGACCGGCGGTTGACGCGCTTCGTCGACCGCGGCGAGGCGGTCATCCATCAAATCTGGCCGCTCGGCGGCTACGCAGTGCCGCTGACCGCAAAGGAGCTGGCTCTCGCCAAGCGGGATCTGGTGCCATGAGTCTGGCGCCGCGCCCCGGCATCCTGGAGATCGCGCCCTACGCCGGCGGGGAGGCGCGTGTCGCCGGCCGCAACCGTGCGATCCGTCTCGCCTCCAACGAAAATCCGCTGGGGCCGAGCGCGCGCGCCAAGGCGGCCTATCTCGGTCTCAAAGGCGAGTTGCATCGCTATCCCGACGGCGACGCCACGGCGCTGCGGCAGGCGATAGCTGACGCCGAAGACATCGACGCGGCGCGCATCGTCTGCGGCGCCGGCTCCGACGAGCTGATCGGATTGCTGACGCGCGCCTACGCCGGGCCGGGTGACGAGGTGCTCTACAGCGCCCACGGCTTCCTGATGTACCGCATCGCGGCTCAGGGCGTGGGCGCGACGCCGGTGGCCGCGCCCGAGCGCGACCTCAAGGCCGACGTCGATGCCTTGCTTGCGCATGTGACGCCGAGAACCAGGCTGCTGTTTCTGGCCAATCCCAACAACCCGACTGGCAGCTATCTCACCAAGAGCGAGCTGGTGAAGCTTCATGCCGCGCTACTGCCCACGGTGCTGCTGGTGGTCGACGCCGCTTACACCGAGTATGCCGAAGTCGAAGATTACTGCGACGGCATGGCGCTTGCGGAGGAGAAGGCCAATGTCGTGGTCTGCCGCACCTTCTCCAAGATGCACGGGCTCGCCGGTCTTCGGCTCGGCTGGTGCTACGGCGCGCCGGCGGTGACGGACGTGCTCAATCGCCTACGCAATCCCTTCAATGTCGGCGAGGCGGCGCAGGTCGCTGGCATCGCCGCGATCCGCGACAGGACCCATCGGGAGCGCTGCCGCAAGCACAATACGCGCTGGCTTGCCTGGTTCCGCACCGAGGCCGAAAAGCTCGGCCTCGTTGCCTATCCCTCGATCGGCAACTTCGTGCTGCTGCGCTTTCTCGAGAGCGGTGGTAGAAGCGCGGCGGCTGCCTTCGCTCATCTCAAGAGCGACGGCATCCTGGTGCGCGGAATGGCGGCTTACAGCCTGCCGGATTGTCTGCGCGTCACCATCGGAACCGGTCCCGACATGAAAGCGGTCGTGAAGTCGTTGACGGAGTTCCTGGGGTGAGCGCCGCTGCCAAGCCGCAGTTCGAGCGCGCGGCAATTCTGGGAGTCGGCATGATCGGCTCCTCGATCGCCCGCACGCTGAAGCGCAACCGCGCGGTCGGTGAGATCGTCGGCTGCGAGAAGGACGCCGAGCTGGTCGCTCGCGTTCAGGCGCTTCGCATCTGCGACAAGGTAGTCGACGATCCTGCCGTGGCGGTCGAGGGCGCCGACCTCGTCATCCTGGCCACGCCGGTCAGCGCCTACGAGCCGCTGATCCGCCGTGCCGCGCCCCGGCTTGCGAACGGCGCAATCGTCACCGATGTCGGCTCGGTCAAGCAGGCGGTGATCCGCGATCTCGGTCCCCTGCTGCCCGAGGGCGTCGAGTTCGTGCCTGGGCATCCCATCGCCGGTATCGAGAAATCCGGGCCGGAGGTCGGTTTTGCGGAATTGTTCCAGGAACGCTGGTGGATCCTGACGCCACCGCCCGGCACCGACGAAAGGGCGGTGGAGAAGGTTGCCGCGCTGTGGCGCCGCTGCGGCTCGATGATCGAGGTAATGGACGCCGGCCACCACGATCAGGTGCTGGCCATCACCTCGCACCTGCCGCACCTGATCGCCTACACCATCGTCGGCACGGCGGTCGATCTGGAAACCGCGCTGCGCGGCGAGGTCATTAAGTTCTCGGCCAGCGGATTTCGCGATTTCACCCGCATCGCCGGCTCCGACCCGATCATGTGGCGCGACATCTTTCTCAACAACAAGGAAGCGGTGCTGGAGATGCTGCAGCGCTTCTCCGAGGATTTGACGGCGCTGCAGCGCTCGATTCGCTGGGGCGAGGGCGAGCGGCTCGAAGCCTTGTTCCGCCGTACGCGGGAGATTCGCCAGTCGGTGCTGGAAGCGCACCAGGCCGGCACCTTCGATCCTAGAGAACCGGAGCGAGTGGAACTAGCCGAACCGGTCCCAGAAAAAGCCAGCCGTCCTGACAAGTGACCGGCAGCGCCACCAGCGGCGTACCGTCGCTGTCGGGCGTGGTCGGCAGCGTCGCCAGCGCGAGCGCGAGCGCCACCGCGACGCCGCGCTCGATCGCACCGGCCTGCGACAACTTGGTGATGGTGGCGGTCAGGCCGCCGATCCGTGTGGTGAAGGCGCCGAGCGGGCGGAACTGCTCGTCGAGCGTCAGCGTGCCCTCGCCCCGCAGCTTGAGCGGGCCGTAGTCGAGTTCCAGCGCGCGAATCTCCAGCGTCCCGCCGGCATCGCGCCAGAGACCCAGCATTTCGCGCGCCGGCGCCGCCGGCAGCGTGCCGTTCAGCATCGCGTTTAGCTCCAGGCGCTGCACGTCGTTGCCGAGGATCGCGCGGCGCTGCTCCGGCAGCGCGAGATCGCTCAGCTCGAGCGCGAAGGGGGTGGCCGGCAGCCGGCCCGCTTCGAGGCGCGGCTCCTCGATGACGGCGGAGAGCGCCACTGCGCTCGCTCTTTCATCCTCCGGTGTCGCGATGGTGAGCCCGCCGAACTCGAGCCGGCCCGCGATTAGCCGCCCGGCACGATTCAAGCGCGCCTCGCCCTCGGCGCGCACGGCTTCGATGTCGTAGTGGCGCGGCGCTTCGCCGGCCAGCACCACCAGGCTGTGGGCGCCGGGCGCGGCGAAGTCGATGGTGAGCGGCGACCAGATCCTGGCCTCGGCGGCAAGCGCCGGTCCCTGCCAGCGCCAGCCCCCGGGTGCCGCAACGCTCGGCTGCTCGAGTGCGGCGGCGAGCTTCAGCGGAAAGCCCGATATTTCCGGCGGCCGGTAGGCGATGACGTAGCCGCGCGCCTCCTGGTCGGCGCGCCAGCGGGCAAGCGCCGTTTCCAGCTCACTCGCCGACCAGAGCCAGAAAGCGGTGACCGCGACCGCGATCAGCAGGACGACGGCTAAGAGCCAGCGCAGCAGGCGGCTCTTTTTCCTTTGGGGCAGGGTTCGGTCGGACAAGGCTTGCTCGGGCTTTCGGCAAGGACAGGGCGGGCGAATCGCGCGCCCGTATAGCGGCCTCCTTATAGCGGCCGCGCCATCGCGCGTCTTGGGGCCGCTTTGCGCTCGCCCGGGCTGCGCCCTATGCTGCCGCCGTCGCGAACAGTTGCCAGAGCCTTGCGCCTTCAGACCTATGCCCGCCCCCGACCTGCCGAGACTCCCCGCCGAGGCGATCGCCGCCCATCGCCGCACCTTGGCGCCGCCGCCGGGCAAGGATTTGTGGGTCTTCGGCTACGGCTCGCTGATGTGGAGTCCGGGCTTTCCCCACATCGAGGTCTTGAAGGCCCGGCTGCGCGGCTACCACCGGCGCTTCTGCGTCTACTCCTTCCGCTATCGCGGAACGCCCGACTGTCCCGGTCTGGTGCTGGGTCTCGATCGCGGCGGTAGCTGCTGGGGGCTCGCCTACCGGGTGCCGGCCGGCGAGGTGGAGGCCGCGCTCGACTATCTGCTCGAGCGCGAAATGGTGACCGGCGTCTACCGCTCGCGGCGCGTGTCCGCGCTGGCCGAGGGCCGGAGTTTGGAGGTCGCGACCTTCGTCGTCGATCCCGCGCACCGGCAGTACGCTGGGCGCCTCGACGAGGCCGAGCTGGTGCGCTTGATCCGCCAGGGCACCGGCCAGATGGGCCCCTGCGGCGACTATCTCCGCAACACAGTCCGCCACCTCGAAACGCTCGGCCTTCACGACCACGCGCTGCATCGCATCTTGCGCCTGGTGGACGGCGCGGCCAAAGACGCCGCTCAGCCAAAGCTGATCGAGTAGGCTCTCACCCGCACTTGGTGTAGCCGCAGGCGCTGCAGAGGTCGCAGCCTTCCTGGCGGGTAAGCGAGGCGCTGCCGCACTTGGGGCACTGGCGGAGACGTGAGCGTACGCCGCTGCCGTCCGCGAGCGCCATCACCGCGACCTCGCTCTCGGCCTCCCTGCTTTGCGCTACTGGGAGAAAGCCGATCGCCACCATGTGCTGCTCCAGCACCTCGCCGATCGCTGCCAGCAGCGAGGGCACGTACTTGCCGCCGAGCCAGGCGCCGCCGCGCGGATCGAACACCGCTTTCAGCTCTTCGACCACGAAGGAGACGTCGCCGCCGCGCCGAAACACCGCGCTGATCATCCGCGTCAGCGCGACGGTCCAGGCGTAGTGCTCCATGTTCTTCGAGTTGACGAATACCTCGAAAGGGCGCCGCCGCCCGTCCTGCACGATGTCGTTGACGGTGATGTAGATCGCGTGATCGCTCTCCGGCCAGCGCAGCTTGTAGGTCTTGCCGGGCAGCGCCTCGGGGCGGTCGAGCGGCTGTGTCATGTAGACCACGCCCGGATCGCCCTGATGGCGCTCGTTTTCGTGGCGCGTCGCGCCCGCCTTCTCGACCGCGGATTTGGCGGCCGCCGCGCTGGAAGCGGCGATCTCGGCCTTGGGCGCGGTTCGAAGCTTCTTCGCGCTCTCGTCGCGCGCGTCGGCCTGGGCTCTCGGCGCCTCCAGCACGGCGCCGGTCACCTCGTTGGGGCGATAGGTGGTACAGCCCTTGCAGCCCAGCTCGTAGGCCTGGAAATAGACGTCCTTGAAGGCCTCGAAGGAGATGTCGGCCGGCAGGTTGATGGTCTTGGACACCGAGGAATCGACGTATTTCTGCACCGCCGCCTGCATGATGACGTGGGCCGCCGGCTCCAGGGTCTGCACGTCGACGAAGGCCGTCGGCAGCGGCGTCTCCTCGCCCTTCAGGCGCCGGAACAGGCGATAGGCGTAGTCGCTCACCTCCTCCTGCTGGCGGCTGCCGTCGAGCAGCAGGATGTTGCGGGTGAAGGAGAAGGAGAAGACCGGCTCCAGTCCCGACGACACGTTGTCCGCCAGCAACGAGATGGTGCCGGTCGGCGCCACCGAGGTCACCAACGCATTGCGGATGCCATGTTTGGCGATCGCGTCGCGCACCTCCGGCTCGAGCGCCTGGATCTGCGTGCCGTTCAGGTAGGCGTCGCGGTCGAACAGCGGGAAGGAGCCCTTCTCTTTGGCGATCTCGACCGAGGCGAGATAGGCGCTACGCCGCAGCGCGCGCAGCCAGGTCTCGGTCAGTGCGACGGCTTCCGCGCTGCC
>JBOHKJ010000333.1:0-7439 GCA_050728975.1 Kiloniellales bacterium
ATGTCATCGAGCTCGAAGACCTCGTCGTAGGGCACGTTGGCTTCGGCCAGCAGCACGTTCATGTGGCCCGGCATGCGCCCGGCCACCGGATGGATGGCATAGCGCACGTCGACGCCGGCCGCCTTCAGCAGATCGGCCATCTCGCGCAGGGCGTGCTGCGCCTGGGCCACCGCCATGCCGTAGCCCGGCACGATGATCACCGACTGCGCATTCTTCATCAGGAAGGCGGCATCGTCGGCCGAGCCGGACTTCACCTGGCGGTCGTCGTCGCCGGCGGCCGCCGCGCCGGCGGTCTCGCCGCCGAAGCCGCCCAGGATGACGTTGAAGATCGAGCGGTTCATCCCCTTGCACATGATGTAGCTGAGGATGGCGCCCGAGGAGCCGACCAGCGCGCCGGTGACGATCAGCAGGTTGTTCTCCAGCGTGAAGCCGATGCCGCAGGCCGCCCAGCCCGAGTAGGAGTTCAGCATCGAGATCACGACCGGCATGTCGGCGCCGCCGATCGGCAGAATCAGCAGCAGGCCCAAGGCCAGCGACAGCACGACGATCAGCCAGAAGGTGTAGGCGCTCTGCTCGAGGCAGAACCAGGCCACCAGCGCCACCAGCCCAAGGCCGAGCGCGGCGTTGAGGGGATGCTGGCCGAAGAACACCAGCGGCTTGCCGGTCACCAGGCCCTGCAGCTTGGCGAAGGCCACCACCGAGCCGGTGAAGGTGACGGCGCCGATGGCAACGCCCAGCGACATCTCGACGAGACTTGCAACCCGGATGTCGCCCGGCGTGCCGATGCCGTAGGCCTGGGGCTTGTAGAAGGCGGCGGCGGCGACCAGCACGGCGGCAAGACCGACCAGCGAATGGAAGGCGGCGACCAGCTGCGGCAGCGCGGTCATCTGAATGCGAAGCGCGATGACGGTGCCGATGGCGCCGCCGATCAGGATCCCGGCCGCGATCAGGCCGTAGCTGACCACCCCGGGCAGCGCCAGCGTGGTGCCGATGGCGAGCGCCATGCCCACCATGCCGTAGATATTGCCGGCGCGGCTGGTCTCGGGATGAGACAGCCCGCGCAGCGCGAGGATGAAACAGACCGAGGCGACAAGGTACAACAGGGCCGCGAGATCGACGCTCATGACTTCGCGTTCCCTACTTCTGCCGCTTCTTGAACATCTGCAGCATGCGCTGCGTCACGATGAAGCCGCCGAAGATGTTGACGGCAGCAAGCGTCACTGCGACGAAGCCCATGATCTCGCTGAAGCCGAAGGAGGCCGGTCCGGCGGCGATCAATGCGCCGACGATGATGACCGAGGAGATCGCGTTGGTGACCGCCATCAAGGGCGAGTGCAGCGCCGGCGTCACCCGCCAGACCACGTGATAGCCGACGAAGACCGCCAGCACGAAGACCGTCAGTCCGATCACCAGCGGCGAGGCGCCGCCGTGCGTGCCCTCGGCGGCGAGCCGGCTGGCCTCGGCGGCGAGATCGATCGCCCGCTCGGAGAGCTCGCGCGCCTGATTGGCGAGTGTCGTTGCCTGTTCGATCAGCGCATCGCGGTCCATCGCTCTTTCACGCTCCGCTCTTGCCGGCGGCCCCGGACGAGCCATCGGCCGGCTTCGGCCCGTCCAGCGTCTTCTCGACCAGGGCGTTTTCGACGGGAGCGTTTTCGACGGGGGCGTTTTCGACGGGTCGGGCGACCGACGGCGCGCCGCCGAGGCTCGGCAGCACGATCTGTCCGTCGCGCATCACGCAGGCGGCCTTCAGAATCTCGTCGTTCCAGTCGAACTTGAGGGCCTTGGTCTCCTTGTCGACGATAAGACCGAGGAAGCTGAAAAGGTTGCGGGCGTAGAGCGCGCTGGCGTCTTCGGCCAGGCGCGAGGGCACGTTGGCATGGCCGACGATCTTGACGCCGTGCTTCTCCACCACTTTGCCGGCCTCGGAGAGCGCGCAGTTGCCGCCGCTCTCGACCGCGAGGTCGACGATCACCGAGCCGGGCTTCATCGACTTCACCATCGCCTCGTCGATCAGTCGGGGCGCCGGCCGGCCGGGGATCAGCGCGGTGGTGATCACCATGTCCTGCTTCTTGATGGTCTCGGCAATCAGCGCCGCCTGCTTCTGCTTGTATTCGGCGCTCATCTCCTTGGCGTAGCCGCCGGTGGTCTCGGCCTGCTTGAACTCCTCGTCCTCGACCGCGACGAAGCTCGCCCCCAGCGACTGCACCTGCTCCTTGGCGGCGGGGCGCACGTCGGTCGCCGAGACCACAGCGCCGAGGCGGCGCGCGGTGGCGATCGCCTGCAGGCCGGCGACGCCGGCCCCCATCACCAGCACGCGCGCCGGCGGAATGGTGCCGGCCGCCGTCATCATCATCGGGAAGGCGCGGCCGAAGACCGCCGCGCCGTCGAGCACCGCCTTGTAGCCGGCGAGGTTGGCCTGGCTGGAGAGCACGTCCATGGCCTGGGCGCGGGTGATGCGCGGCACCAGCTCGAGCGCGAAGGCGGTCACCCCCTGGCTCGCCAGCCGGGTCAGCTCCTCGCCTGCCTTGTAAGGCTCCAGCAGCGCCACCAGCACGGATTCGCGCGGCAGCAGGGCCGCCTCCTCGGCGCTCGGACGCCGGACCTTCAGCACCACGGCGGCACCCGCCGCCGCGGACGCGGCGTCATTGGCCAGGGTGGCACCGGCCGCCTCGTAGGCCGCATCGCCGTAGGAAGCGCCGGCCCCGGCGCCGCGCTCGACGGTGACGTCGGCGCCGAGCGCGACCAGCTTCTTCACGGTCTCGGGAGAGGCAGCGACCCGCGCCTCGTTGGCGCGCCGCTCCTTGAGAATCGCGATCTTCACCGTTTCTCAGAGCCCCCCTCTTCGGCCCCCGATCACCGGCCTCTGCGGCCGGCGCCCTATGTCGCACATTTCCCGGCGCTGCGCCAAGGCCGGGGCGCCGGGCGGCATGCCGGTCAGAGCCAGCGCTTCCACTTGAAGAACAGGTAGGGCAGCACCGCCGAGGCGAGCATCGCCAGCAGGGCAAGCGGATAGCCGAGCGGCCAGTCGAGCTCCGGCATGACGTGGAAGTTCATGCCGTAGATCGTGGCGACCAGGGTCGGCGGCAGGAAGACCACCGCCATCACCGAGAACAGCTTGATGATGTTGCTCTGCTCGATGTTGATCATGCCGAGCGTGGCTTCGAGCAGGAAGGACACCTTGTTGGAAAGAAAGGCGAGGTAGTCGCTCAGCGACTGGGCATCGAGGGACAGGGTACGAATGCGATTGCGCCGTTCCTTGCTCGCGCTCTCGGCAAGCGCCTGGGCCAGGAAGGTGAAAACCCGGGCGAGCGTGGCGAGCGACTCCCGCGCCTTGGAGAGCAGGTCGCCGATCTTGCCGGTGCTGCGCAGCGTCTCGTGGAAGTCGAGGCTGCCGGGACGGGCGTCTTCGGCGAGAAAGACTCGGCGCGACAGGCTGTCGACCTCGTCGCCCGCGCGTTCCAGAATGTCGGCCAGGCGGTCGACGATCGCCTCCAACAGGCCGATCAGCACCAGATCGCCGCTGGCGCAGGCGTGGGGATGGCGCAGCAGATAGGCGGCAAAGGTGCCGAAGGGCGCCGGCTCGGCATGGCGCAGCGTGACCAGCCGCCGGCCGGCGAGAATGAAGGAAATGGCGGTGCGCTCCGGCGCGTCGGTGTCGGACTTGGAGATCACCGTCGCGGTGAGATAGAGCCCCTCCTCCTCCTCGCGGACCCGGCTCGAGGTCTCGATCTCCCGCATCTCCTCGCGGCTCGGCAGATCGATGCCGAGCTGGCGCTCGACCGCCGCGATCGTGTCGTCATCGGGTGAGATCAGATCGATCCAGACCGCGCCCTCGGGAAGGGCCAAGCCCGTCCCCGGGTCGCTGCGGATCACCTTGCCGCCGTCCAAGCTGTAGACCTGGATCATGGCTCAAGCTCGCCGAAGCGCCCAACGCGGTCAATAGCGGGCCCGGTCAATGCCGGCCGCGCGTCACGCGGCGCTCAGCCGGCGGCGCTCAAGCCCTGCGATTGCAGCGCCTTGGCCTGGCGGCGCGCCAGCGCCTTCTCGTCGAAGTCGTCGATCAGCGACCTGAAAAGGCGGTGCCAGTTCACCTCGGCCTTGAGATGCATGAAGACCGAGCCGAGCCCGATCGCCGCGCGGTCCATCAGCACGAATTCGCGCGGCGGCTTGACCCCGCCAAGACGCCGCAGCGCCTCGTGGACTTGACCGGCGACCCTGGCGCCGTAGAGGCCGCCCTCCTCCTCCAGAATCCGTTGCGGCTTGTCGTCGAGCAGCGGCGCGTAGAGGAAGCGCGCCCAGATGTTGAGCGCGTCCAGCAACTCGCGTGACAGGTTGCGAAAGCCCCAGGTCTCGTAGGCGGAAACCGCCAGCTCGGAATCGTCGCGATCGAGCGCGTGGTAGAGGTCGATCACGCCGCGCACGAAGCTGGGCGGGAAGATACGCACGCAGCCGAAATCGAGCAGGTTCACATGGCCGTCGGGGCGCACCGAATAGTTGCCGAGGTGCGGATCGCCGTGGATCACGCCATAGGCGTAGAAGGGCCGGTACCAGGCGCGAAACAGGTTGAGCGCGACCTTGTCGCGCAGCGCCTGCCCGGCCTCGGCGGCGAAGTCGAGCAGCGGCTTGCCCTCCAGCCAGGTCATGGTGAGCAGCCGCCGGGTCGAAAGCCCGGCCACGGGCTCGGGCACGGTGACGCCGGTCTCGCCCTCCAGCATCGCCCGGTAGAGCGCGAGGTGGCGCCGCTCGCGCTCGTAGTCGAGCTCCTCGGTCAGGCGCTCTGACAGCTCGCGATGGATGTCGCTGGTGTCGATCGTCCGGTCGTAGCGGCGGTAGAGCGCGAAGGCGAGCTTGAGCTGGCTGAGGTCGGCCGCCACCGCGGAGCGCATGTTGGGATACTGCAGCTTGCAGGCGAGCAGCCGACCGTCGAGGGCGGTCGCGCGGTGGACCTGGCCGAGCGAGGCGGCGGCCGCGGCCTCCTGCTCGAAGCTCTCGAAGCGCCGGCGCCAGTCGGGCCCCAGCTCGCTCGCCATGCGGCGCTTGACGAAAGCCCAGCCCATCGGCGGAGCGTTGGACTGCAGCTCGCGCAACGCCCGCGCATAGTCGGGCGGCAGCGCATCCGGCACGGTCGCCAGGATCTGCGCCACCTTCATCAAGGGACCCTTGAGCGCGCCCAAGGTCGCTTTCATCTCGGCCGAGTGACGGCCGCGGTCGAGCTTGCGCCCGGTCGCCCGCGCGCCAAGGACCTGGGCGGCGAGCAGACCCAGGCCACCGCCGACGCGCGCATAACGCAGCGCGCGGCGGTCGAGGCGCGAGTCCTCGGCGCCGTAATGCGCGGCGGTGGCTCGCTCGACGGTGGGTCGCCCGGCGGTGGGTCGCCCGTCGGTTTGGGGCGGCTTGCGGTCCTGCCGATTCGTCACAGCCAATCACTTGGCGCAGAGCAGGGCCGCTGTCGAGCGGTTTCGAGCCGGGCGGGTGCCGCGCCTTCTTTTTGCGCCACCGCCACAATCTGGAGTTGAAATGCGCTCGCGGCAGCATCGCTAAAAACCGCGATTAACTCGCCTTTAAGTCCCGACAAGGCAGTGTGCAAACCATGCAATCCGGCGCTGCCGGTTCCCGTGTTCGTCATGTCCTTTTGTGTCCGGAATCCCGTGTCATGAACATCAGCACCTCCGTCAAGGCCCTGAACGGCGCCATTCTGGGCGCCATTCTTCTGACTGCCGGCAGCGTCGCCCTCTTCGATCGCGCCGCCGACCTCGAGCGCCTGGCGATCGAGCGGCAAGCCGAGTTCAAACAGCTCGGTCTCGATCTCGCCGCCGCCTCGGACTATCTCACCAACGAGGCGCGCCGCTACGTGCAATTCGGCAACAAGCGCCACCTCGACAACTACTGGCGCGAGGTCAAGGAAACCAGGACCCGCGACCGTGTCGTGGCCCGCCTGCAGGAGCTCGGCGCACCGCAGGAGGAGCTCGACCTGATCGAGACGGCGAAGAACAACTCCGACGCCCTCATCAAGACCGAGGAAGCCGCGATGAAGGCGGTCGAGGTCGGCGATTTCACGACGGCGCGCCAACTGATGTTCGACGAGAACTACGACCGCAACAAACAGATCATCGTGGAGCCCCTGCAGGAGTTCCAGGAGACGATGAACGCGCGTGCCGCACGCGAGGCGGCAGAGGCCCAATCCGCTACGCGTTTCTACATGATCGTCATGGGCGTGCTGCTGGCCGTCACGGCGTCGCTGGCGCTCGGCACGCTGTATTTCTATGTCGACCGCCGGGTGGTGAAACCGATCAGAGAGATGACGTCGGCAATGGGAACCCTCGCGTCGGGCAACACCGATCTCGAGATACCGCATGCGACCCGCGCGGACGAGATCGGCGAAATGGCCTCGGCCGTGGATGTCTTCCGAAGCAACGCGATCGAACGAAACAGGCTGGAAGCCGAGCAGGTCGAGCACAGGAAGCGTCAGGAGCAGCGCATGGCCGACCTGGAGCGTCTCTGCTCCGGCTTCGACGACGAAGTGCGCCATCTGCTGGCTGCCTTCGCCTCGGCCACCACCGAGATGCAGTCGACCGCCGAATCGATGTCGGCGACCGCCGAGGAGACCAACCGCCAGTCGACCGCGGTGGCCGCGGCCTCCGAGCAGGCGACCAGCAACGTCCAGACGGTGGCCTCGGCGGCCGAGGAGCTCTCCTCCTCGATCTCGGAGATCACCCGTCAGGTGACCCAGTCGAGCCAGATCGCCGGCAAGGCGTCTGAAGATGCCAAGAAGACCAACGCCCAGGTCGAGGGTCTGGCCAATGCCGCGCAGAAGATCGGCGAGGTGGTGAGCCTGATCTCCGACATCGCCGAGCAGACCAACCTGCTGGCCTTGAACGCCACCATCGAGGCGGCGCGCGCCGGGGAGGCCGGCAAGGGCTTCGCGGTGGTGGCCAGCGAGGTCAAGAACCTGGCGACCCAGACCGCCAGGGCGACCGAGGAGATCGGCCAGCAGATCGGCGGCATCCAGAGCGCCACCGGCGAGGCCGTCTCGGCGATCCAGGGAATCGCCAAGACGATCGGCGAGATCAACGAGATCGCCACCGCGATCGCCGCGGCGGTCGAGGAGCAGGGGGCGGCCACCGGCGAGATCTCGCGCAACGTGCAGCAGGCCGCCGCCGGCACCCAGGAGGTCACCTCCAACATCACCGGCGTCAGCCAGGCGGCGAGCGAAACCGGCAATGCGGCGACCCAGGTCCAGGCGTCCGCCGGGCAGCTTGCCAGGCAGTCGAGCGACCTCAAGTCCGCGGTCGAGAAATTCCTCGCCGAAGTGCGCGCCGCCTAGATCGTCGAGCGCGCCATCAGAGCGAGCGGGGCGGCACCGGCAGGTGCCGCCCCTTTTCTTTTCTTTGCGCGACGGCGCGGCGATCCGCTCTAGCAGGTTGCTGAAAAAGTCCTCG
>JBOHKJ010000334.1:0-4725 GCA_050728975.1 Kiloniellales bacterium
CCACCACACTAGCCGGGGTTCCGCTTCCGAGTTTCCGTTTCGTGACAGCGCCGGGCTTTGCTGCTATCGAAACGGGCCAACGCCAGGGATTTCAAGGAAAAGCCCATGGGCAAGAAGGAGCCGCCGACCGACGCGCTGGGCGCTCCGCCGCTCGACGCGCGGCTGCTGGAGCACCTCTATGCGGTAGTCGAGAGTCGGCGTGGCGCCGATCCCACGACCTCGCGCACCGCGCGGCTGTTCAAGAAGGGCACCGCCAAGATCGCCCAAAAGGTCGGCGAGGAGGCGGTCGAGACGGTGATCGAAGGGGTGACCGGCAATAAGCGCGCCCTCGCGGAGGAAAGCGCCGATCTCCTCTATCACCTGCTGGTGCTCTGGGCGGCGGCCGGCGTCAAGCCGAAGAAGGTCTGGAAGGTGCTGGCCAAGCGGGCCGGTGGTGTGGGCGAGGAGAAGAGCGAGGCGGCCGGCGGCACCTAGAATCGGATGCCACGCTCGGCCTCGAGGCCCTCGACAAGACATGCTTTTGACAGGGCACCAGGCCGTCACGATTTTCGATTACTATACTGAGATCCCGAGTTAGATCCCGCCGGCACGACGCGAGGAGGGAGAGAAGCGATGGCCTACGACAGCAGCAACGTCTTCGCCAAGATCCTGCGCGGCGATCTGCCCTGCAACAAGGTCTACGAGGACGACTACGTGCTGGCCTTCCATGACATCAATCCGCAGGCCGCGGTCCACGTGCTGGTGATTCCCAAGGGCGCCTACGAATCCTTCGACGACTTCTCGGCGCGCGCCACCGACGCCGAGATCGCTGCATTCTTCCGCGCTGCCGGCGCGATCGCCCGCGACCTCGGCGTGGCTGGGCCCGGCTATCGCATTTTGTCCAACCAAGGAGCTCACGGCCGCCAGGAGGTGCAGCACTTCCACCTTCATATCTTCGCCGGCCAGGACCTCGGCCGGATGATCAGGCCGGCTGGTTAGCGCCGCCTCGCCGTCATCCTGCGGTCACGCCGCGGTGGCGAGCACGTGATAGGTGCTGTCGGTGGCGCGCGGGCCGGTAACGGCCTGCGACGGCTCTTCCAGCGCGCTCATGCGATAGCCGGCGGCCTTCAGCGCCTCGAAGGCGCGGAGCACGCCGTCGGGATTGTCGGGATGCATCTCGCAGAGCACGACCGGCCGGTGCCGGCGCAGTGCTTCCGATGCGCCTTCGAGCACCGCGCCCTCGCCGCCCTCGACGTCGATCTTGATGAGCGTCGGTGCGGGGGCGCCCTCGGCGAGCAGGCTGTCGATCGAGCGTACCTTGACCGGCAGCACGCGCTCCTTGGGTGCGGCAACCTGTTGCTCGACCAGGCGGCCGGAGAAGGCGCCGCCGTGACGGTCGAAGACCGTCTCGCCGTCGGCAGCGCCAAGTGCGCAGTCGTGAAGCTTGAGATTGAGCAGGCGTGCCGCCACCGCGCTGCGCCGGAAGCAACTGGTGTTGTTCGGTTCCGGCTCGAAAGCGAGAACGTGGCCGCCGTCGCCGACCAGAGTAGCGGCCAGGAACGAAAAGGCGCCGACGTTGGCACCAACGTCATAAAAGGTCGCACCCTTGGAAAGATGCCGCTCGAGGGCCTCGATCACCGCCGGCTCGTAGGCCAGGCGGCCGTCCTTGGCCAGATGTCCGTGCAGGAGCGGGTTGATCGAGAGCCGCAGTCCGTTCGGCAGACGGATTTCCTGGTAGCGGCCCTGTGCCAGGCTGCTCAATAGGCTGCCGAAATGCAGGCGGTCGAGCAGGAAGCGGCGCTGGCGGTGGCCGAGCAGGCCGCCGAACAGGCTGATGCCGCGGAGCAGAGCTGAGAGCATGACGCGATTCCCCCGGGGAGCGAGCCTATCCGGGCGATGATTACCGAAGGGTTACGAGCTGGCCGAAGGGCTACGAGCCGGCGGCGAGGGCCCTTGCCATCGCCTTCGGTCCGACCGATTTCAAGGACAGGAAGGAGCCCGCAGCGATGACCCTCTCGGCCCGGCCTGCCCTAGAGCGCCTCGAGCGCGAAGCCGCGCGCCTGTCGCTCGACGATGCGCCGGCCGGGGCTCCCGAAGCGCCGTCGCGCGCGGAGCGGCGCCGCCCGCACGTCGTGATTCTCGGCGCCGGCTTCGGCGGCTTGGCTGCGGCCAAGACGCTCGCTAGGGCACCGGTTGAGGTTACGGTGCTCGACCGCCGCAACTATCACCTCTTCCAGCCGTTGCTCTACCAGGTGGCGACCGCCGGCCTGTCGCCGGCCGACATCGCAAGCCCGATCCGCAGCATCCTGCGCTATCAGAAGAACGTCCGGGTGCTGTTGGGTCGGGTGACCGCCATCGACAAGGAGGCGCGCGAGGTCGATCTCGGCGACCGTCGCGTGCCTTACGACGCCTTGATCGTCGCGACCGGTGCGCGTCACGCCTATTTCGGTCACGACAACTGGGAAGCTTTCGCGCCGGGGCTGAAGAAGATCGAGGACGCGACCGAGATCCGCCGCCGCATCCTCAGCGCCTTCGAGCAGGCCGAGATCGCACTGGACGAGGGGGAACGACGGCGGCTCCTCAACTTCGTGGTGATCGGCGGTGGGCCGACCGGCGTCGAGATGGCGGGCGCAATCGCCGAGCTTGCCAAGGTCGCCTTGGCGCAGGACTTTCGCGTCATCGATCCCAAGGAAGCGCGCATCCTGCTGGTCGAAGCCGGCCCGCGCATTCTCCCCGCCTTTCCGGAACGGCTTTCGTCGGTGGCGGTGCGCTCGCTGGAGAAGCTCGGCGTCGAGGTGCGTTGCGGCAAGGCGGTCACCGCGTGCGACGAAACCGGCGTCACGCTCGGTGACGAGCGGATCGAGAGCGGCTGCGTGATTTGGGCGGCGGGCGTCATGGCGTCGCCGGCGGCGAAATGGCTCGCCGCGGAGAAGGACCGCGCCGGCCGCGTGATCGTCGGGCGCGATCTGTCGCTTCCCGGTCATCCCGAGATCCTCGTGGTCGGCGACACCGCCGCGGTGACACAGGAGGACGGCACGCCGGTGCCGGGCATCGCGCCGGCCGCCAAGCAGATGGGCAGCTATGCGGCCAAGCGAGCGATGGCGCTGCTGAACGGCCGCAGCAGCGCGCCCTTCCGCTACAGGCATGCCGGCAATCTCGCCACCATCGGCCGCCAAGCCGCGGTGGTGGACTTCGGCTGGATCAAGCTCACCGGACGCCTGGCTTGGCTGCTGTGGGGTGCTGCGCACATATTCTTCCTGATCGGCTTCCGCAACCGCTTCGCGGTGCTGCTCGATTGGATCTGGGCCTATCTCACCTTCCAGCGCGGCGCGCGCCTCATCACCGGCGGCGAGCGGTAGCGGGATCTCACCCGCGCCAGTTGGCGCGCTCCAGATGGAACCAGTCCATGAAGGGCTCGGCCAGGCCGATGCGGAAGGCGGTGCAGATTCGCGCCGCCAGCGCGTCCTGACTTCCGGCGGCGAAGTCGGGCCGCTTGCGCGCCGCCTCCAGCAGCTCGAGCTCGACCGCCTCGGGCTCGGCGATGCCGAGCGAGGCGAGCTGTCCCGCCTTGTAAGGCGCCTGGAACACCAGTGCCGCCGGGTCGAGCGTGGCGCCCTCGCCCAGCCGCCAGACCTCGTAGTCGAGCACCTCGCGCGCCAGCGCGCGGTCGGGCAGGAAGCCGGAGAAGGACATGCTGCCGCGCTTGGTCATGCCGAGCTTGGAGACCAGCTTGACCGAGGCCGGATTGAGCCGCGCCGAGATCATGGCCGAGACGCCGCCGTGGCTCGTGCGCGCGAACAGCCAGGCGACGGCGCCGCGCGCCGCCTCGTGGCCGAGACCCTGGCCCCAGCGCTCGCGGGCCAAGCCATAGAGGATTTCCGGGTCCTCCTCGCCTTCGATATCGGGCGCCGCGAAACCGCACCAGCCGACGACGGCCTCGCCGGGCTTGCCTTCGGCGTCGCGCTCGCGCAGCGCCCAGACGCCGTAGCCGCGCTCGGCCCAGGCGGCGTTGTGCCAGGCGATGCGGCCCCGCGCGCTGGCGAGACAGCGCTCGAGGGTCGAGCCGTTGGTGGTGACGTTGCGGGCAATCTCCGGGTCGGCGAGCAAGGCCGCCAGGCCGGGCGCGTCCCGCTCCTCGAAGTGGGCGAAAGCCAGCCGCTCCGTTGCCGGGTCCGCGGCCGCCGGGGTCATGGAAGTCTCCGTTTCATCGCGATGAGGATCCTGCCCCTCAATTGAGATGCGCGATGCGGCGATAGGTCAGCGCTTCGGCGATGTGCAGGCGATGCACGCTCGCGCTCTCGTCGAGGTCGGCGAGCGTGCGGGCGACCCGCAGCACCCGGTGATAGCCACGCGCCGAGAGCTTCATGCGCTCGGCGGCCTGGGTCAGCAGCGCGCGGCCGTCGCTGTCGGGTGCGGCCACCTCTTCCAGCAGGCGTCCGTCGGCCTCTGCGTTGCTGCGCGGCCGCGGGTCGGCGTCCACCTTGGCGTAGCGCCCGCGCTGCAGCTTGCGCGCCGCCGCAACCCGTCCGGCGACCGCCGCCGAGCCTTCCTTGGCCGGCGGCAGCGAGAGGTCGGCGGCGGCGACTGCGGGCACCTCGACATGCAAGTCGATGCGGTCGAAGATCGGTCCCGAGATCTTCGACTGGTAATCGCGCGCGCAGCGCGGCGCGCGGGCGCAGGCCAGCGCCGGATCGTCGAGATGGCCGCAGCGGCAGGGATTCATCGCGGCGACGAGCTGGAACCGCG
>JBOHKJ010000335.1:0-2612 GCA_050728975.1 Kiloniellales bacterium
CTTCCAGGCTTTCTACGTCGGGCAGCCGGGCCGCTTCGCACTCGCCTTCCTGCTCGCGCTTGCCAATTGGGCGGTCGGCGCCTTGGAGCTTTACATGGTGATGCACTTCCTCGAGCGGCCGATCGCCTTCGCCGACGCCTGGCTGATCGAGGCGGCGGTGCAACTAGTGCGCACCGGCGCCTTCTTCATCCCGGCTGGCCTGGGTGCGATCGAGGGCGTCCTGGTACTGTTTTATGCGGTCGTCGTCGGCGACGGCGCACTCGGCCTGGTGGTCGCGGTGATCCGCCGTGCCCGCGAGCTGTTGTGGATTCTCTGGGGGCTGGCCTTGGCCTGGCGTTTCGCGCCCGGCAAGACGGCCCAGGCGGGCGAGGGCCGGTAGGCGGCCGGGGCGGCCGTTGCTGCCCGAACCGGCGGGCGCTATTGTCCCGGCCCGGCGATGGGGCGTAGCCAAGCGGTAAGGCAGCGGGTTTTGGTCCCGCGATCCCAGGTTCGAATCCTGGCGCCCCAGCCATCCTCGATAGCTAGCCGCAAGATCAAGACGTGGGAGCAGTGGCGCGCGAACTTTTCCACGAGGTGACGGATTTCTGGCTGGCGCCCGAGACGCGGGCCAAGTGGTTCGTCAAGGATCCGGCCTTCGATGCCGAAGTCGCGCGCCGCCTCCAGTCGCATCACGAGCGCGCACTTGCCGGTCGCTACGATGGCTGGCGCGACACGGCGGAGGGCTGCCTCGCGCTTGCGGTGCTCTTCGATCAGGTGCCGCGCAACCTCTTTCGCGGCAGCGCGCGGGCCTTCGCCAGCGACCCCCAGGCCCGCGCCGTGGCGCGTCACGCGCTGGAACGCGGGTACGACAAGGGCCTCGATCAGTGGCGGCGCCTGATCCTCTATCTTCCTTTCGAGCACAGCGAAGAGCCCGCCGATCAGGAGCTTTGCTGCCGCCTTGTCGCCGCGCTCGACGAGCATCCGGATTGGTTGCGCTATGCGGAAGCGCGCCGCGACCTCGTCGCCCGCTTCGGCCGTTTTCCGCACCGCAACGCGGCGCTCGGCCGCGCCTCTACCGCGCAGGAAGAATGCTATCTCGCCCAGCCCGACGCGGGTATTTAGACCGGGTCGCATTCTCCCCTAGGCCGCGGCGAGCCGCTCGCGGCGGTGCGGCGCGGAGAAATCGATCTCCGGACCCTTCGGCACGATGCCGGTCGGGTTCACCGTCTTATGGCTGCCATAGTAGTGGCGCTTGATGTGGCCGAAGTCGACAGTCCCGGCGACGCCCGGAATCTGATAGAGCTCGCGCAGATAGCCCCAGAGGTTGGGATAGTCGACGATCCGCTTCTTATTGCACTTGAAGTGGCCGTAATAGACCGCGTCGAAATGCACCAGCGTGGTGAAGAGCCGCCAGTCGGCCTCGGTGATCGAGTCGCCGGTCAGGTAGCGCGACCGCGCGAGGCGGTGCTCCAGCGCCTCCAGCATCGCGAAGAGCGCGTCGAATGCCTCCTCGTAGGCCACTTGGTTGGTGGCGAAGCCGGCCTTGTAGACGCCGTTGTTGATCTTGTCGTAGACCTCGGCGTTGATGGCGTCGATCTCCGCCCGCCTGGCCTGGGGATAATAGTCGGGCGTGCCCTCGGTCCAGGCGGCGAAGGCCGCGTTCAGCATGCGGACGATCTCGGCCGACTCGTTGTTGACGATAGTCTGCCGATCCTTGTCCCACAGCACCGGCACGGTGACGCGCCCGCTGTAGCTCGGCTGGGCTCTGGCGTAGAGCTCGTAGAGAAAGCGCGAGCCGTATAGCCGGTCGCCGGTGCAGCCGGCACCGTCGCGGAACTCCCAGCCGTTCTCGCCCATGTGCCAGTGGACGACCGAAAGCGCGATCGCCTCTTCGAGGCCTTTCACCTTGCGGAGGATCAGCGTGCGGTGGGCCCAGGGGCAGGCCAGCGAGACATAGAGGTGATAGCGCGCGGACTCGGCCTTGAAGCCGCCCGTGCCGCTCGGCCCGGCACTGCCGTCGGCGGTCACCCAGTTGCGAAAGGCGCTTTCGCTGCGCTGGAAGCGGCCGCCGCTCTTCTTGGTGTCGTACCACTGGTCGTGCCAGACACCATCGACCAGTAGGCCCATGGTCGCTCCTTGTCGTTGCGGTTCGGCTGAACTGCGGCATTGATGTTGGGGGGCCGCAGCGTCGCCGCAAGGCGATCTCGACTTCGACCCCGTGAGGCGGACGCGAAAATTCTTTGCGCGCCCGGCCGATCGTGATAAGGGAGAAACCGCCCTGGACTTGGCCGGGCGACGACCCAACTCGACAGGCTCGACCCGGCCGCGAAGCGAAGGAAGCCGCAGTGACCATGAGCCACGCCGCTCTCCGACGACGAAGCCAGCCCGCAGTGACGCTGCGGAGAGCGGCGCGCTGAGCGCCGTGGGCGCGCCCGGCAACGCCGCGCGACGCCCTTTTCGACCAGCCTTCGTTAATCTTTTGCGCGCCAAGCTGTCCGCGCGCGAGCGAGCCCAAGGCCATGAGCTTCACCATCGGTCCCCAGCGTCCGGAGGATTACCGACTGATCGAGCCGCTGCTCGATCGCACCTTCGGATTCGACCGCCGCCAGAAGACCGTCTACCGCCTGCGCGAC
>JBOHKJ010000336.1:0-3315 GCA_050728975.1 Kiloniellales bacterium
CACCGCCGCCTGGCAGCGTTCGGCCAGCGCCTTGCGCGAGCCGGCCTCGGCCAGGGTGATCGTCGGGTGAAACTCGACCACCACGGTTACCCTTCCCAGCCCCACTGCACGCCAGAGATGACCGATCAAGTCCATGTCGCCGTACCAGGCGAAGAAGGGTCGAAGGTAGCGGCCCATCGGCATCCCATCGAGGCGGGTATAGGTGATCGAGACCGGCTGCAAGGTGAGCGGCTGGCCGCGCACCTCGCGCTCGGCGACCGCGAAGAGCGCCGACTTGAAGGGCAGCACTCGGCTACCGTCGCCGCTGGTCCCTTCCGGGAACAGGATCAGGTTGTCGCCCTCCTCAAGGCGCGCGCCGATCGCGTCGCGCTGCCCTGCGACCTGGCGTTGGCTGCGGCGGTCGATAAAGACGGTACGCTGCAGCTTCGCCAGCAGGCCGAAGAAGGGCCAGTTCGCCACCTCGCGCTTGGCAACGAAGGAGGCCTCGAGCAACGCGCTCAGTGCCATGATGTCGAAGTAGGAGACGTGATTGGAGACGAAAAGTGTCGGGGCGATTCGCGACAGGCGACCGCGCCGTTCGATCCGGAAGCCGAGCAGCCGGCAGCAGCGGCGGTGGTACCAGCGCGGGAAGCTGCGACGCAGCGGCAGCTTGAAGCCCAGGGCAACAAGCTGCACCGGCATTGCCAGCAGCGTTGCCAGGACATAGATCGAGAGCCGGACGATGGCCCGCAGCGGCGAGCCAAATTCGCTGTCGCGCAAGGATTAGCGCCGGGCGGCCGGACGGCCGCCCTCCTCGCGGGTGTAGTGACGATAGTACTTGTCGGTCACCCAGTCGGTCTTGACCACCACGAAGACATCGGTGGTCCCAAACTGTGGATCGACCACTGCGCCGTCGCCCACGAAGCCGCCGAGTCGCAGATAGCCTTTAATCAGCGGCGGCAGCAGCTTGCGCGCCACCTTGTCGTCGACCGCGGCTGCCGCCAGGCAATCCATCGCGACGTAGCGCTCGGGTAGCGCCTTGGCACGCAGCTCCAGGGGCGCCAAGTGTCGGTGATAGAGATAGGACAACGGCAGAGTTAGCTGTCTCGGCTCGACGCCGGGAAGCGATGCGCACCCGAACATTAAATCGATCCCGAAGGACATTACGTAATCGGCGATACCGCGCCACAGCAGCTGCATGGTGGAGCCGGTCCGGTAGGCGATGTCGATGCAGGAGCGACCCAGTTCCAGCAGCTCGTTGGGGAGCGCCAGGAGGGCAGAAATGTCGTACTCGTCGGCGCTGTAGAACTGACCGCAGCGCTCGGCGCCCTCGCGGCGCAGTAGGCGATAGGTCCCCACAACCGCCTCGGTACCGATGCCGCGCTCTCGGTCGAACACGAGCAGGTGGTCGCAGAACTCGTCGAAATGATCGAAGTCGCGGCCCGCCGCGGCCATCTGCGGAGTCGGCCGGGCGCCCATGGTTTCGTAGAACACGCGGTAGCGGAGCGCCTGGGCGGCGCGCACCTCGGCAGGCGATTCGGCCAACCGAATGTGAAGCTTGCCCGCCGTAACGTCGACCGGCCGATTACTCTTGGCGTCGATCAAGACCATTGGCGGATATCGTTCCTGTCTTCTCCAGCCGCCGCCAACCCCTGTCGCCCGGGGGTTTGCAGCCGACCACACCTTGCGGCCAAGGACGGCCGCCCTAGCCGCTAGCCGGTTTCCTGCCCTTGCTCTTGCCCCTCGCGTCCTGATTCAAGCTCACGCCGAAGAGCTCCAAGCGATGGCCCACCAGACTGTAGCCGAGCCGAGCCGCGATCTCTTGCTGGAGCCGCTCGATCTCCGGGCTCTGGAATTCGATCACCTGTCCGGAGTTCATGTCGATCAGGTGATCGTGGTGCTCCTCGGGGGCTTCTTCGTAGCGGGCGCGGCCGTCGCCGAAGTCGTGCCGTTCCAGAATGTTCGCCACTTCGAACAGCTTTACGGTGCGATAGACCGTGGCGATCGAGATCTTGGGGTCGATTTCGGTGGCTCGCCGATAGACCTGCTCGACGTCGGGATGATCGACGGAATCGGACAGCACACGGGCAATCACCCGGCGCTGCTCCGTCATCTTCAAACCCTTGTCTTGGCAAAGCTGTTCCAGGCGCGAGGTCATGTCCTCTGGCGTCGGTTTCTGGTCACCTTGGGCGAAGTATAACCAAACGAGCGCCCCCAGCCTATGGCCGTGGCGCCTGGGATTCCGGGACGCCGCGCCTGGGACGCGGACGCAAGGAAATCTAGGCCCCCTTGCGGCGCGAACGGGTGCCGAGTCCGATCTGCTTGGCGAGCTTGCTGCGCTGCTTGGCGTAGTTGGGCGCCACCATCGGATAGTCGGCCGGCAGGTTCCAGCGCTCGCGATACTCCTCGGGCGTCATGTCGTAAGCCGTCTTGAGATGGCGCTTCAGCATCTTCAGCTTTTTGCCGTCTTCCAGACAGACGATGTAATCGGGGGTCACCGACTTCTTCACCGCCACGGCCGGTGTCGGCCGCTCCGGTTCGCGCTGCGGCTCTCCTCCCACACCCGAAAGCGTCTGATAGACATCGCGGATGATCTGCGGCAAATCGGCCACCGCCACGGAATTATTCGACACGTGTGCCGCCACGATATTGGTGGTCAGAGTTAATAGCTCACTGAGCTTGGCTTGCTCTGGCATTGTTTTTATTACCCGTGACTGCGACTAGAGCCCCTATATATAAAGTCTGGGCAGACAAATCAACAGTAATGGGCGGAAAAGTCATTACCGCGTATCACGCCGACTTGGTTCCGGAGCCTAGTAAATCTCTGGCCAGCAGAACCGCGGCGACTGCCGTTCCAGCGATCCGCCGGTAGTAGCTTGGGCGGCGGCCGACTACCGCGAATCCGCTCGCGCGATAGAGCGCGAGGGCGGTGAGGTTGTCCTCGGCGACCTCGAGTTGGAGTCGCCGGGCCCCAGCCTGCCCCAGGCGCTCGGCGGCGGCGGCCAGCAGGGCGCGCGCAAGACCGCGGCGGCGCGCTTCTGGGGCGACCCCCAGGGTCAGGATCTCAGCTTCGTCGGCTGCCAGCCGGGCCAGCAGCAAGCCGAGCGGCTGGCCCTGTTCGAGGGCCAATAGCCCGAGGCCGCCGGGGCCGCCGGCCAAAGCCGCCATCGCGGCCGAATTCCAGGGCTCGTGCGGGAAGCAGCGAGCATGAAGAGCCGCCGCGATAGGAATCTCAGCAGGGGAAAACGGCCTGATCACGCAGCCGCTCATAGGCGGCTCGAGGGCACCGGGCCTCGCGGCTTTCGGAAGCTCACGTCAGCGCCGCGCAGGTAAAGC
>JBOHKJ010000337.1:0-17971 GCA_050728975.1 Kiloniellales bacterium
GCGCCGCGCTGCGCGCTCTGCCCGTTGGAAGCGGGCTGTCTCGCGCGCGCCGCCGGCGTTGCCGAAACCTTGCCGCGCCGCCAGCCGAAAGCCGAGCGGCCGACCCGGCGCGCGGTGGCCTTTCTCCTGAGCGACAAGGCCGGTCGGCTCCTGCTGCGGCGGCGCCCCGCCGAAGGTCTGCTCGGCGCCATGATGGAGGTGCCCTCGACGCCCTGGCGCGGGGCGCATTGGAACCCGGCGGCGGCGCGCCGGCACGCCCCGGCCGCGGCGCCCTGGCAGCCGCTGCCCGGCAAGGTGGTCCACGTCTTCACCCACTTCCGCCTGGAGGTCGAGGTCTGGGCCGCGCCCTTGACGCGCAAGGTCGTTCCCGAGGGGCGCTGGGTGGCGTTGGAGAGTCTCGCTGGCGAAGCGCTGCCGAGCGTCATGCGCAAAGTGATCGCCCACGGCCTCGAAGCTTCGGCACGAAGCTAGCGCGCCGCCGCTGTCAGCTCATCTCGGCGCGCAGCTTCTGGCGCAGCAGGTCGATGGGAACCCGCTTGCCCTCGACGTCGAGGCACCAGAACTGCCAGCCGTTGCAGGCCGGCGCCCCTTGCACCAGGGCGCCCACCTGGTGGATCGAGCCGCGATGCTCGGCGGTCGTCAGCGTGCCGTCGGCGCGCACCTTGGCGGTCCAGCGGCCGTTGTGGCTGACGAGTTGCGCTCCCGGCTCCAAGAGGCCGCGCTCGACCAGCCAGCCGAAGGGCACTCGCGGCTCCTCGCGCTTGCTCGCAGTCGTCAGCAGCCCGGCCTCGGCGACCGGCTGCACCTGGCGCAGCCGCTCGCTTGCGAGCGCGACGTACTCCGCCTCGCGCTCGAAGCCGATGTAGCGGCGGCCCAGCCGCTTGGCGACGGCCGCCGTGGTGCCGCTGCCTAGGAAAGGATCGAGCACGATCTGTCCCGGCTTGGTGGCGGCGAGAACGACCCGGTAGAGCAAGGCCTCGGGCTTCTGGGTGGAGTGCGCCTTCTTGCCCTCGTCGTCCTTCAGGCGCTCGCCGCCGCTGCAGATCGGGATCAACCAGTCGCTACGCATCTGTAGATCGTCGTTGAGCGCTTTCAGCGCCTGGTAGTTGAAGGTGTAGCGTGCGTCCTTGTCCTTGGCGGCCCAGATCATGGTCTCGTGGGCGTTGGTGAAGCGCCTGCCGCGGAAGTTTGGCATGGGGTTGGACTTGCGCCAGACGATGTCGTTCAGCAGCCAGAACTCCAGGTCCTGGAGCGCGGCACCGACCCGGAAGATGTTGTGGTAGCTGCCGATCACCCAGATGCTGCCGTCGTCGCGCAGCACGCGCCGCGCCGCGCGCAGCCAGTCGCGGGTGAAGCGGTCGTAGGTCTCGAGGTCGCTGAAACGGTCCCAGGTGTCGTCGACGCCGTCGACGCGGCTCTGGTCGGGACGGGTCAGCTCGCCGCGCAGCTGC
Organism: Kiloniellales bacterium; assembly: GCA_050728975.1. GTDB lineage: Bacteria > Pseudomonadota > Alphaproteobacteria > Kiloniellales > JBOHKJ01 > JBOHKJ01. The sequence goes on from JBOHKJ010000337.1 coordinate 1,452, forward strand.
AGGTTATAAGGCGGGTCGGCGAAGATGAGATCGACGGAGGCCTCGGGCAGGCCATCCATCAAGGCGATGCAGTCGCCCTGGGCGACGTAGTCGGTTTTCACCTGGACCCCCCGCAGCTACCCCGACAGGCGCGCAAGCGGCCATCCTGAGTCGCGGGCGAGTCCCGGTCAAGGCTTTTCTTTGTGAGTCAGATGCTTAGGGTGAGGATTTCGCGTACCGGGCGAAACGAGCGCCGATGGAGCGGCGTGGGGCCGAGGCGGATCAGGGCGGCCTTGTGGTCCGGGGTCGGATAGCCGCAGTTGCGCTCCCAGCCGTAGCCGGGGTGCAGCCCGGCGAGCTCGCACATCAGGCGGTCGCGCGCGACCTTGGCGACGATCGAGGCTGCTGCGATCGACAGCGAGCGGCCGTCGCCGCCGATCACCGTCTCGCCGGGGCAGAGCAGCTGCGGCAGGCGGTTGCCGTCGACCAGTGCTGCCGCCGCCTTGAAGCCCGCCACGGCTTCGAGAGCGGCGAGCGCCCGCGACATGGCGAGCAGGCTGGCGGCCAGGATGTTGACGCTGTCGATCTCCTCGACGCTCGCCTCGCCGAGGCCCACCGCCGCTGCGCCGCTCTCGGCGAGTCCATGGATCTCCGCCGCCATCTCCTCCCGCGCGGCCCGCGGGAGCTTCTTGGAATCGTCGAGGCGGCCGGCCAGGCGTTGCGGCAGCCGTGGCGGGTCGATCCAGACCGCGGCCGCCAGCACCGGGCCGGCGAGCGGCGCGCGGCCCACCTCGTCGAGGCCGACCACCGGATTGCCGAAGCGCTGCGCGATGGCCGTCTCGTGGGCGAAGTCGGGCACCGTTCTATTTCTCCCCTGCGCTCCTGGCGGTCCGGCGGCGCAGCGACTCGCGCAGCCTGTAGCTGCCCGCGGCGAAGCCGACCCTGGCGTCGCCGAGCTTTTCCTGCGCCAACGCGATCAGGTCGCGGCCGAAGGCGATACGCAGCGTCTCACGCCCCGAGGTGACGCCGAGCAGGGCCACCCGGTTGAGGCGGCGCGCGAACTCCAGCCACAACGGGCTGGCGACCAGCGACAGTACCGTGACGGCGACGATCAGGCGATGATCTTCGCCGGTGATCACCCCGGCGCTCAAGCCCAGCGCCGCCAGCACGAAGGAGAACTCGCCGAGCTGCGCCAGCAGCACGCCGGAAAGAAAGGCGTGCGGCCAGGGCTGGCCCAGCAGGCGGATGAAGAGAATGTTCATCGCCGTCTTGAAGAGCGCGACGAAGGCCACGATCAGGACCACGGTGCCGAGGTTGTTCCAGATGTAGTTGAAGTCGATCAGGAGTCCAATCGAGAGGAAGAAGGCCATCAGCAGCACGCCTTGGATCGGCGCGGTATTGTGAATCATCGCCCGGCGGGCGCTCGAGTTGCCGATCACCAGCCCGGCGAGGAAGGCGCCATAGGCGGCGGAGAGCCCGAGCAGGCCCGAGAGCGCGGCGGCGCCGAAGCAGAAGGCGAGGCCCGCGAGCGGCGTCAGGTCGTGATTGTTGCCGACCATCTGAGCGAAGGGCAGGCGCACCCGCTCGCGGCGCTGCAGATAGAAGATCAGCAACGCCAGCACGCCGAGCGCAAGCGCGATCTTGAGCAGGGCCTCGACGCCAAACGCGCCGTCGCCGCGGAACGAGCCCAGCACCAGCATCATCGGCACCACCGCCAGGTCCTGGGCGACCAGGATGCCGATCGTGACCTGACCGACGCGCGAGCGCAGCTCGCCGATCTCTTCCAACATCTTGATCGCCACTGCGGTCGAGGAGAGCGCGACCACGAAGCCGAGCAGCACGGTGAACGGCAGCGACCAATCCAGCAGGTAGCCGAGCAGCGCCATGGCGGCGAGGCCGACCGCGATCTGCAGGACAGTGGTGAAGAGCGCCACCCTCCAGACGTCGCGGATGCCGCGCAGGCTGAGCTCCATGCCGATCAGGAACAGCAGCATCAGCACGCCGAGCTCGGCCATGATTCGAATGACTTCGCGATTCTCGACCACGCCCAGGGCAGAGGGGCCGAGGATCGCACCCGCCAGGATGTAGCCGACCACGGCAGGCTGGTGGATGCGCCGCATGACGAGGCCGCAGGCCAGGGCGGCGACCGCAACCAGGGCGAGGCCCGTCAGACTGTCGGCGACATCGTGCATCGCCCGCCCTTATAGCATGACGATGGCTTAGGAAGACTTACCGCCCGCTTCGGACGGTCGGAGTGCGGACGGAGCGTGCCGAGCGCTCAGAACAGCGCGAGCTGGGACGTCTCGCTGGCGGGCTTGCGGAAGTGATGGCTGGCGAGCGTGCGGCGGCCGCGATCGAGGCCGAGCCGCGCGAGGGCGCGCTTGAAACGCGCCGCCAACAGCTCGGCATAGACGCCCTCGCCACGCATGCGCTTGCCGTAGGTCGAATCGTAGAGCTTGCCGCTGCGGGTTTCCTCGACCAGGTGCAGCACCTTGGCCTTGCGGTCGGGAAAGTGCGCCTCCAGCCATTCGTCGAACAGCTCCTTGATCTCCAGCGGCAGGCGCAGCAGCACGTAGCCGGCGCTCTCGGCGCCTGCCTCGGCGCAGGCCTCCAGGATCGCTTCCAGCTCGGCGTCGTTGACCGCGGGAATCATCGGCGCCGCCAGCACGCCGGCCGGAACGCCGGCGGCGCTCAGACCGGCGATGGCCTCGAGACGGCGCGCCGGTGTCGGCGCCCGCGGCTCCATCAACCGCGCCAGCTTGCGGTCGAGCGTGGTGACCGACAGCAGGACCTGCACCAGGTTCAGCTTGGCCATCTCCGACAGCAGGTCGAGATCGCGCAGCACTAGGTTCGACTTGGTGACGATGATGAGCGGATGGCGCGCCTCGGCGAGCACCTCGAGAATCCGGCGGGTAATCTCTAGGCGCCGTTCCAGCGGCTGGTAGGGGTCGGTGTTGGACCCGAGAGCGATCGCCGCCGGCCGGTAGCCCGCCTTGCCGAGCTCAGCGCGCAGCAGCTTCGCCGCCTCGGGTTTCACCAGGAACTTGCTTTCGAAATCGAGCCCCGGCGAGAAGCCGAGCCACGCGTGGCTCGGCCGCGCGAAGCAGTAGACGCAGCCGTGCTCGCAGCCGCGATAGGGATTGATCGAGCGGTCGAAGGGCACGTCGGGCGACCGGTTGCGGGCGATGATGCTGCGGGTGCTGTCGGTCAGCACGCTGGTCGCCAGCGGCGGCGCCGCGTCGTCGGGGTCCGGCTCCCGGCTCCAGCCGTCGTCGACCGCGACCCGCTGCTGGGCTTCGTAGCGGCCGCTGCGGTTGCTGACCGCGCCGCGCCCCCTGCGGGCCCTGTCTGGAAGCGCCTCGATCATCGTTCCAGTTTAATAGGCACTTTAGAACAAAGCAAGAACATAGTGCCGGCCGGCAGCTGGCACCCCAGACAGAGTACGGACGTCTGACCGCAGGCGGCTTGGCGCAGACGGCGTTATCTCAACGATTCCAAAGACCGGCGTTATTGGCGGCAAGGGGGAGATTGCTGCCGATATTCGTCTGCGGAGGCCGCTCAGGCGCCGGCCCCGAGGTGCTCCTTCAGGCGCGGCATCAGCTCGACCAAGTTGCAGGGGCGGTGCCGAGAATCGAGCTGGGCGCGCAGGATCTCCTGCCAGCCGTCGCGGCAGGCCGAGGGCGAGCCGGGCAGCGCGAAGAGGTAGGTGCCGCCGGCCACCCCGCCGACCGCGCGGCTCTGGATCGTCGAGGTGCCGACCTTCTGGTAGGAGATCCAGCGGAACAGCTCGCCGAAGCCCTCGATCTCCTTCTCCATCACCTGCTGGAAGGCCTCGGGCGTCACATCGCGGCCGGTTACGCCGGTGCCGCCGGTCGAGATCACCACGTCGATTTCCGCCTCGGCGATCCAGGCTTCGAGCTTGGCGACTATCAGCGCCACCTCGTCGGCGACGATCTCGCGCCGCACCACCCGGTGGCCGTCGGCGACAGCGAGCTCTTCGAGGGTCCGGCCCGACTTGTCGTCTTCCAGGCTGCGGGTGTCGGAGACGGTCAGCAGCGCGATGTTGACCGGCAGGAAGGGCTTGCTGGTGTCAATTCTGGACATTCTGCGCAACCTCCGATCCGTCGCTGTCGAGCGCCTCGTAGGCCGGCCAGTCGCCGGCGGCAAGCGCGTCGAGGGCCGGGGCAGGCTGCCCGAGCCGCACGCGGTAGATCCAGAGGTTGGTTAGCACCCGCTCGACGAACAGGCGCGTCTCGCGCGACGGCAGGCTCTCAAGGAATAGCAGCGGGTCGCCGCCGTCGTCCACCTTGCGTTGCCACTTGGCGAGGTTGCCCGGGCCGCCGTTGTAGGCGACGGTCAGCCGGAAGAGGTCGCCGCCCACCGTATCATTGGACAGGAGATAGACCAGATAGCGCTGGCCCAGCGACAGGTTGAGCGCGGGATCGTTGAGCTGCTGGCGCTTCTTGCCGCGGAACGAGCGACCGGCCATGTAACGCGCGGTGCCGGGCATCAGCTGCATCAGGCCGCGGGCGCCGGCCGGGCTCCGGGCGCTGGGATTGAACGAGCTCTCCTGGCGGATCAGGGCGTAGATCAGCGCCCGGTCGATCTCAAAACCGCCCTCCGGCCGCCACGGCGGAATAGGATAGAGCGCGGCCTCGATTAAGCCGGGTGCCGTGATTTCGAGCTCGGCGGCGGCAAGCTGGCTGCCGAGCTTGTAGGCGAGACTTGGCAGCCCCGCCGTCTCGGCGACGGCCAGCAGGGCCTCGGCGACCTCCGGCGTGTGCCAGCCGCCCAGCCGCTCCAGCTCCGTTTCGGCCATCTCCCGGTCGCCGAGCTGCAGCAGGGCGAGCGCGCGCGCCGCTGACGGAAACTGCTCCAGGACTGCGATCTGGCTAACCGTGACCTCGCCGACAAAAGGCGCGCTGGCGTTCTCGACACCCAGTGCGCGCTCGGCCAACAGGCTGTAGAAAGTTCGCTTGTGGCGCGCGGCGCGGCGCAGCATCGCGCTCGCCTCGGCCGGCTTGCCGTTGCGCAGATAGGCGCGCGCCGCCCAGAAGCTGCCGGCAGCGCGATTCCAGGAGGAAAGCCGTTCGCTTTGTGCCTGGGCCGAGAAATGGCGGGCTGCCGCTTCCAGGTTTCCGAGGCGCCAGGCGGCGAGGCCCGCCGTCCAATGACCGATCGGCACCAGATCTCCGGAGCGCGCGGTCGCTTGTTCGGCGAGCGTCAAGGCGCGCGGGTAGTTGCCGTAGTAATACCAAGCGGCGGCGATATCGACCCGTATCTCGTCGATCTCGGCTTTGCTCAGCAGGCGTTCCGCGTTCTTGCCTTCGATAATCTCCTCGCTGATCGAAAGGCGGGTGTTCAGCACGTTGCGACGCAGCTGCCGTTTCAGCCGCGCCGCCTTCTTGCGGTCGGCCGAGCCGAGCGACCTTTCAGGCGGCGCCTGATCCACCGCATCGCTGCCGAAATAGGCACGCAGCGGTGTTACCTGCCGTGGCGCATGCGGTCGCGCCGCGCCCGACGGTTTGCGCTTGAGCGCCAGCTTGTAGATGCGCTCGGCCTGCGGGTGATCGGCGTAGCTGTCGAGCCAGGTCTTGAGCTCTTTGTAGCGCGAGCGATAGGCGGTTGGATGCAGGTAGCGCTGCGCCAGCACGTGACCCATCAGCCGCCGGTCCGAAAGCTGCGCGATCGCGCGGTCGGCGTCCTTCCACCGGCCGTGCTCTTGCAGCACGAATATCTTGCCATAGAGCTCGAGATCGCCGAAGCCCAGCACCCTCGGCACAGGCGCGGGCACGGCTGGCATGACGCCGTCGGTGACCGGCGCGGTCGCGAGCTGATCGGCTGCAGCCGTCCCGCCTCCAGTCGGCAGCAGCATCGCGAGCAGCAGGCAACCGCCAAGGCCGACGCCAAAGCGTCGCCTCTTCGCCGCTCGACTCTGCGTCATGCTGTCCCCCACTTCGGCGATCGATTCCGCCAAGTCCGTGCGTTTTCCCCCGACCGCACCTACCTGTCAGGCAAGCAACGGCAACGCGGCCTCGAGACGGTAAAGAATCAATCACCTCCCGATGAAAACCGGGTTAACGACTTATCTCCGCGCGCGTCAAGGGGTCACGCCCCGAGGCCACCGCTTGACGGAAGGCCAGCAGGTCGCGCCAGGCCAGACGTTTCTGATTCGGCATCCGCAGGAGATAGGCCGGATGAAGGGTCGGAAGGGCGGGGATCGGTCGTGGCAGGCCGGCATGCTGATAGTGGGCCCAGCGGCCGCGCAATTTTAGGATGCCCTCCGGCCGGGCCAGCAGGGTTTTGGCGGAGGATCCTCCGACCAGCAGCAGATAGGTCGGATCGACCAGCTCGATAAGGCGCTCGACGAAAGGCAGGCAGGCCGCGATCTCGGCCCCGGTCGGGGTCCGGTTGCCCGGCGGCCGCCAGAAGATGGTATTGGTGATCAGCACCTTGTCGCGGTCGAGGTCGATTGCCGCCAGCATGCGGTCGAGCAGCTTGCCGCTGACGCCCACGAAGGGCAGGCCCTGGCGATCCTCCTCGGGCCCCGGCGCCTCGCCGACGATCATCAGCCGCGCCTCCGAGTTGCCGTCGGTGAAGGCGAGATTGGTGGCGGTCGCCTTCAGCGGGCAGCCCTCGAAGCGCTCCAGGATCGCGCGCAATTCGGCCAAGCTTTTGGCCGCCGCCGCTTGCTGCCGCGCGGAGCTGAGCGCGGCCTCGGTCGAGATCAGCGGTGCGGGGGGCCGGGCCGGTGTGCCGGCCGGTCTCGCTGGTGCGGTTCGCGGAGCCGGAGGTGGCGGAGATTCGGCGCCGACGGTCGTTGGCGGGCGGGCGGGCGTCGAGGCTTGCCGCTCAATTTGCCGAGCCGGCGCCGCCGGAGTAGCGCTCAGCCGGTCGTGGGCCGTCTCGTCGATCGCCTCGTCTATTCCACAGTCGAGCTGGAAGGCCAGGGCGGCGAGCGCGGATTCGCGGTCGGTCTGAGACGGCATGACGCCGACTGTAGCATCTGTATGATCGCCTGGCAGCAGCCGGCGCCGCGCGGCGAAGAGACAGATTGATTGAAGGCGAGAGGCGATGGAACGGGAATCGATGACTTACGACGTGGTGATCGTCGGGGCGGGGCCTGCCGGCCTCGCCGCGGCGATCCGTTTGAAGATGCTGGCTGCTGAGGCAGAGCGCGAGGTCACGGTCTGCATTCTCGAGAAGGGCTCGGAAGTCGGCGCACACATCCTGTCGGGCGCCTGTTTCGAGACCCGCGCGCTCAACGAGCTGATTCCCGACTGGAAGGACAAGGGCGCGCCGCTCGAGACACCGGTGACCGAGGAGCGTTTTCTCTTCCTGACCGAGAGCCGCGCCTTTTCGCTGCCGACTGCGCTGCTGCCGCCACAGATGCAGAATCACGGCAACTACGCGATTTCGCTCGGCAACCTCTGCCGCTGGCTGGCCGAGCAGGCCGAGGCGCTGGGCGTGGAAATCTATCCCGGCTTCCCCGCCGCGAAGCTGCTATTCGATGAGACGGACCGGGTCGTCGGGGTCGCGACCGGAGACATGGGCGTGGCACGCGATGGCAGCCACAAGGATAGCTACCTGCCGGGCATGGAGTTGCGCGCAACCTACACACTGTTCGGCGAAGGTTGTCGTGGCTCGCTCAGCAAGGCGCTGATCGCGCGCTATGGCCTCGCCAAGAATAGCGACCCCCAGACCTACGGAATCGGACTCAAGGAGATATGGCAGCTCCCGCCCGAGAAGCACCGCCAGGGCCTTGTGCTCCACACCGCCGGCTGGCCGATGGACAGCGGTACCTGGGGCGGCTCCTTCATCTATCACCTGGAAGACGGTCAGGCCTCGGTGGGCTACGTCATCGGCCTGGACTATCGGAATCCGCATCTCTCGCCCTTCGAGGAGTTCCAGAGATTCAAGACCCATCCGGCGATCCGGCCGATGCTGGAGGGTGGCAAGCGGCTCGCCTATGGCTCGCGTGCGCTCAACGAAGGCGGCCTGCAATCGCTGCCGGAGTTGGTATTCCCGGGCGGCGCCTTGATCGGCTGCAGCGCCGGTTTCCTCAACGTGCCAAAGATCAAGGGCAGCCACGCTGCAATGAAGAGCGGCATGCTGGCTGCCGACGCCGCCTTCGCGGCGCTCGGCCAAGACGACGCGCCTGCCATCCTTGCCGACTATTCGAGCGCTTTCCGCGGCTCTTGGCTTCACGAGGAGCTGCACAAGGCGCGCAATTTCCGCCCCGCCTTCGCCCGCTGGGGGTTGCTCGGCGGCACCTTGTACGGTGGTTTCGATCTCAAGCTGTTGGCAGGACGGGCGCCCTGGACGCTGCGCCATCGTCATGCAGACCACGAGACGCTGAAGCCGGCCGCCCAGATGCCAAAAATCGCCTATCCCAAGCCGGACGGCGTCGTTTCCTTCGATCGCAACTCGTCGGTCTTCCTCTCTAACACCAACCACGAGGAAGATCAGCCGGTTCATCTGCGGCTTGCCGATCCCAAACGGGCCATCGTGCACAACCTGGCTCTGTACGACGCCCCCGAGCAGCGCTATTGCCCGGCCGGGGTATACGAGATCGTGGAGGAGGCCGGCGGCGGCCCGCGCCTGCAGATCAACGCCCAGAACTGCGTCCACTGTAAGACCTGCGACATCAAAGACCCTACTCAGAACATTACCTGGGTAACGCCGGAGGGTGGTGGCGGCCCGAACTATCCCAATATGTAGGGACTGGGCCGTCGACCGCGGTCGCTTCGGTTATCGCAAGCTGGGGAGCCGAGATTGTTAGTGTTGGCCGCCGGAGCTAAGATCGCCCGGCAAATCCTACAGGAGAGATCCTTGCCACTGACAGCGAAGTCGCGGCGCCTGGGTCGAGCCGGCGTCCGGGCCGGCTCAGCGCTCCTGCTGGTTGTGACGCTTCCGGCCTGTGTCATGGAGAGCGAACCGGCCTTGGCGGAAGGAACCGCCCGACTGGTGCTGGCTGCCGCGGACGCGCCGCCGCAGGTTACCGATGCGGCGCCTGAGGAGTCCGCCTATGGCGCCTATCTGGCCGGTCTTCATGCCGACCGCAGCCGCGATCTTTCGGCCGCTGCCGACTTCATGCTGACTGCCTGGGAGGCCGATCGGGACAATACCGCGCTCCTCAGCGGCACCTTCATGCTGGTTGCCGCCGACGGTCGCTTCGAGAAGGCGGTCGAGCTCGCGCGCCTCTTGATGATGGAGATGCCGGATCATCCCTCCGCCGGGCTGGTGCTGCTGGTCGAGGCGGCCGAACGCGAGGACTACGACAAGGCCGAAGAGCTGCTTGCGAGCTTGCCGCAACGCGGGGTTAACACTCTGTTGGGCCCGGTGCTCGGTGCATGGCTGGCGCTGGCGCGCGACAAACCCGATCTTGCCTTCGAGCGACTCGACAAGTTGACCGGGACCGAGGGCTTCGCGATCATCCACCAGCTCCATCGGGCGCTGATCTACGATTTCAGAGGCCGCAAGAGCGAAGCCTCGGCGGCCTATCAGGCTTTGCTCGACGAAGCCGACGCGCCGGCGCTGCGTCTCGTACTTCTGGCGGGAAATTTCTTCGAGCGCAACGGCGAGGCGGCCCGCGCCGAGACGCACTACGCCAAGCTGCGCGAAGAAGATTCCGACACCATGCTGCTGGACCAAGCGTTCGCCCGCATCGACGCGGGGGAGAAGCCGCGTCCGCCGGTCACCTCGATCAAGGAAGGTCTGGCGGAAGCCCTGTTCAGCCTCGCCAGTCTGCTTGGCCAGGAACGCGCCGACGACATGGCCCTCCTTCACGTTCATCTGGCGTTGGAGCTGAGGCCCGACTTCGAGGTCGCCCAGGTGCTACTGGGAGAGCTGTTGCAGGCGCAGGGGCGCTCCGAGCAAGCCATTGCCGTCTATCGTAAGGTCTCGAAGGATTCGCCCTTCGCTTACATGTCGGGTCTCAGGATCGCCGAAGAGCTGCAGCAGCTGGAACTGCTCGAGGAAGCGATTGTGCAGCTGGAGAGCTTGTCGACTGCTTTTCCGGACCGCTACGACGGTCTCTTCAGGCTCGGCAACCTGTTCCGCAGCGAGGATCGCTTCCGGGAAGGGGTCGACGCTTACGATCGCGCCGTCGAGCGGCTGGGAACGCCGGAGCCGCATCACTGGTCGCTATTCTATTTCCGCGGCATCTGCCTCGAGCGTACGGACCAATGGCCGCGCGCGGAGGCTGATTTCAAGAAAGCTCTCGAGCTGCAGCCCGAGCAGCCCTACGTCATGAACTATCTTGCTTATTCCTGGGTCGACAAGAAGATGAACCTTGATCAGGCCAAGAAAATGCTGGCGCGCGCCGTGGAACTGCGGCCCGAGGACGGCTTCATCGTCGACAGTCTCGGTTGGGCGCACTACCGCATGGGCGAGTTCCAGGAGGCGGTGCGTTATCTCGAGCAGGCCGTCGAGCAGCGGCCGCAAGATCCGGTGATCAACGACCACTTGGGTGACGCCCTTTGGCAGGTCGGCCGCAAGCGCGAGGCGCGCTTCCAATGGCAGCGTGCGCTCAGCCTCGATCCGGAGGACAAGGAAATTCCGCTGATCGAGAAGAAGATCGACGACGGGCTGCCGGTCGCGCCGAAAGACATCTGATCCGGATGGGATCCGAGGGCGGCGGCGCGGCGCCGGTGGTGCGGCGCGCCAGAGGCAAAGTCAATCTGACGTTGCGCGTGGTAGGTCGCCGGCCGCCGGGCGAGGTCTTCGCCGGCTATCACGAGCTCGACAGCCTCGTCGTCTTTGCGGATTTCGGTGATCAGCTAGAGGTTCGTCCTGCTGCCGGCCTGACGCTCGCCGTCGAGGGGACGTTCGCCACGGCGTTGGCCAGGACGGCGCTACAAGACAATCTGGTTTTGCGTGCCGCACAAGCGCTGCGTGCCGCACAAGGCGTCAAGGACGGTGCTGCGATCCGGCTTCGCAAGGAGCTTCCGGTTGCCTCAGGCTTGGGCGGCGGCTCGGCCGACGCGGCGGCTGCGTTCGCCGCGCTGGCCGAGCTGTGGAACCTGCCGTGCGATGCAAAGGCGCTGGCAGCGCTGGGCCTCGAGCTCGGTGCCGATCTGCCGATCTGTCTCGCCGGTCGACCGGCGCTTGTGGGCGGCATCGGTGCCGAGCTGCGTGCGGCGCCGGCGATTCCGGCGGGCCTTTGGCTGGTGCTGGCCAATCCTGGCGTGCCGCTTGCCACTGCGGCGGTTTTTGCGCGACGCGGCGGCAACTTCTCCTCACCCTATGCTTGGCCAGGCGCCTTCGCGACTCTCGAAGGCTTGGCGCAAGCCATTGCTGAGGCCGGCAATGATCTCGAAGACCCTGCGCGCGCCCTTGCACCGCTGGTCGGCGATCTTTTGGAAGCGCTCCGACGACAAAGCGGCGCGGTGGTTGCCGGGATGTCGGGCAGCGGCGCCAGCTGCTTTGCGCTTTTTGGCAGCGAGGTTGAGGCGCGTGCGGCGGCGCGCGATCTCACTGAGCGTCAGCCGGGTTGGTGGGCGGTGGCGGCGCCACTCTTGACAGATAGGATCGGCGACGAGGGGATTGCCATCTAGGTTTGTGGCTGTCTTCTCTGCAAGGCGACGAGTACGCGCAGCTCCTTGAGCAGCGCGCGACTGGGCGAGCCGTTGGGGACGGCCCCGGCAAGATCCTGAAAACTGCGAATTGCACCGGCGCTGCGCTCGTCGATTACGCCGTCGACAGGCCCGGGTGCGAACGCCAGCTGGTCAAGCAGCCGTTCGATCTCGGTCAGCTCGGCAAGCGAGAGCCCGGTGCCATTTGACGGCTGTTCCGCAATCAGACCGGCGCGCAGCAGCCATGATTCCGCACCAAGGGAGCGAGCCACCGATCGCAACTCATGCTCGTTGAGGCGGCCTTGCGACTGGAGATAGGCAAGACCGGCCACCGCGAACAGCAGCAGCAGCAGGGTGAACAAGCGCAAACCGGTGCCGCGCCGCTGGCTGGTGAAGTGACGCTCCTCCGGCTCCGCCCGCAACTGCGGCCTGCGGCCCGGTGTCGAGCCGTCCTTGGCCGCGCCGAGCCGGGGCGTGGCGGGCGCAGCCTCGTCCAGGTTCGCCGCACCGTTCTTGTGGCCACGCAAGAAGCGCGGCAAAGGCTTGCCGGTGGTAGTGGGCTGCTGGCTGTGAAGTTGATCTGCCAGCGGTCCGCCAATGACTGTAGGCGCCTGCGCCGCACCGAGCCTGCCGCGCGGGGCGGCGACATTGGCTGGTCGCGGCCATTCCTTCCTGGCCAAGGGTGGTCATCTCCGATTCTGTTACTCTCGGCGTCTGAGGAGGCGGGGCGCGGCGGCCCGACTCGGCCGAGGCGCGCTCGCGAGAAAAGCACAGAGGATACCGGCGAGGCAATGCAAGCGCGCGCCGCCTTGAAGCCGCCGACCGCCGTCGATAGGCTCGCCCGCTGAAATGAGCCACAACACTTGGATCCACAAGGTCGTTCGCGTCGGGGTACGGCCGCTTGCCAGGACCGCAGTCACGCCCAATCAGGTGACCACCCTGCGCCTCTTGGCAGGCTTCGCTGCTGCTGCAGCGTTTGCCATCGACAGCGACGGCTGGCGCGATCTCGGAGCGGGGCTGTTCCTGATCTCGTTGTTTCTCGACCGGGCCGATGGCGAGCTGGCCCGGCTCAGCGGAAGGACCAGTTCGGGTGGCCACAAGTACGATCTCTGGAGCGATGCGGTAGCCAACGCCGCCGCCTTCATCGGCCTGGGGATCGGGCTGGCAGGCGGTCCGCTGGGTGGCTGGGCTATCCCCCTGGGTTGCCTTGCTGGCGCTGCTGTTGCGGGGGTGTTGCTGATGGTGGTGAGGCTGGAACGCGCCAAAGGCGAGCGAGCCGGCGAGCTCGCCGGCGCTGCGGGCTTCGATCCTGACGACGGGATGCTGGCGGTGCCGCTGCTGGTATGGCTCGGTCTTGCCGACTGGCTGCTGGTTGCCGCGGCGGTCGGAGCGCCGAGCTTCGCCTGCCTGGCGTTCCTCAAGCTGCGCGGTCGTCTCGGCGGTGGCGCGGGCGAAGCCGGCTAGCCGCGTGCCGCGCCACGCAGCATGAGCACCCGGCCCAGGGTTCAGAGGCGATAGATTGCAGCGCCGATTCGGGCAGCGACGAAAAAGGGCCGCCGGTCGTATGCCGCCTGCCTCATCGAGGGGGAGATGTTAGTCTTTTGCGACAGGCCGGCGGTCCAGCCACGTGATTGTCAAGGCCGCCTTTGCTGTCTATAAGCCCGGGCGCGTTCCCGGGAGCTCGGCCGAGGGCGTCCGGCGCCAGTCTTCGGGAGTCGAAATCCTTTAGTGCTCGAACCCCTGTCCAAGGATACCGCCGGATTGGGCGTCGCCTTCGGTGCCGCGCTCGGGCGCTGGGTGGGCGGCGCGGCGCGGCGCCCGCTCTTGGTTCTCGTCTTGGCGGCGCTGACCGCAGCGGCTGCCGGCCAGGTCACAGTCGAGCGGCTCTCCATCAACACCAGCACCACCGATATGCTGTCGGCGGAGTTGCCGTTTCGGCGCAATGCCGAGGCGCTGAAGGCAGTCTTTCCGCAGTTTACCGACAGCCTCACGTTGGTCGTCGAGGCGAAGACTGCCGCAATCGCAAGCAACGCAGCGAAACACCTTTATGCCGCGCTTGGCTCTCGCCCCGAAACCTTTCGCAACCCATTTTATGCCGAGGCCGAGCCCTTCTTTCGCCACGCCGGCCTGCTCTATCTGGAGCCTACGGAGCTTCAGAAGCTGGCGACGCGTCTAGCCGATGCCCAGCCATTTCTCGCCGAGCTGGCTGCCGATCCTTCGTTGCGCGGACTGGCACATCTGCTCGCGCTCGCCGCGCCGTCGGACGATGCGGCCGCGCTGACTGCTCTCGCGCCGGCGCTCGAGCGTTTTGCGGAGACTGCCGAAGCACTCGGCGAAGGCGAGACGCGGCCGCTCCCTTGGCGCGCGTTGATCTCCGGCGAGCAGCGCGCGGAAGAGGGACAGCGGCAGGTCCTGACGGTGCGGCCGCTGCTCGACTACGGCTCGCTGGCGCCGGCCGAGGCGGCGACGGCGACCTTGCGTCGCCTCGCGGCCGAGATCGCGCGCGCTCATAATCTCGAATTCAATTTGCGGCTCACCGGCTCGCCGATCCTGTTCCAGGAGGAGCTCGAAAGCGTCCGCCAGAACATCGGACTGGCCGGGCTGCTCTCTACAGTGCTGGTGGCGATCGTCCTCTGGCTGGGCTTACGTTCAGTGCGCTTGGTGGCAGCTATCCTGGTCACGCTCGCACTGGGCTTGGTCTGGACGGCCTGCTTCGCGACCCTTGCGGTGGGTTCGCTCAACCTTATCTCGGTGGCCTTTGCAGTGCTGTTTATCGGACTCAGCGTCGACTTCGGAATCCACTTGGCGCTTCGTGCGCGCGAAGGCTTGGCTGCCGGCAAGCCGATCGCTACCGCACTCGCCGAAGCTGGCTCGTCAAGCGGGCCAGTGCTCGGCCTCTGCGCGCTCACTACAGTGGTCGGGTTTCTCGCCTTCCTTCCGACCGACTACCGAGGTCTGGCGGAGCTTGGCGTGATCACGGCTGGAGGCATCGCAATCGCCCTTGTCGCCAATCTGACGATGGTGCCCGCCGTGATGGCGTTGTTGCCGCCGGCGGCCGAGCGAACGACCGGGGACAGTCGCCTGTCGGTCTTGTCCTCCGTGGTAGAGGGCTGGCTCTCGCGGCACGCGCGCTGGGTGGTGGGGCTGGCCCTGCTCTTGGCGTTGGCAGCGTCGGTTGTGCTGCCCTCGGCGCGCTTCGATGACGATCCGCTCAATCTCCGCGATCCCGAAAGCGAATCGGTGGCAACGCTGGTCGACCTGCTCGACGACGAGACGATCGAAGCCTACGACGCCAGCGTGCTCGTCAGCGATCTGTCCGCTGCCAAGGCGCTGGCCGCCAAGCTCGAAGCGCTTCCGGAAGTCGCCTCCGCCACCACGCTCGCAGATCTCGTGCCCGATGAGCAGGAAGCCAAGCTAGCGATCATCGAAGACATGGGGTTCTTCCTGGTGCCGCTGCTGACGGCGGGCACTGAGGTGCCGCCGCCTACGGCCCAGGAACGGACAGCGGCGGTCGAGGCGATGATCGAGCACTTGAACAGATTGCAAGCGCCGGCGATCGCTGAATCGGCAGGCCGTTTTGCCGCGTCGCTGGACGGCCTGGAGCAGGAGCCCGCAACGCTTGAACGGTTGGAGCGACTGCTGCTCGGCGGACTGGAGCCGCGACTCTCCGACCTCGCGCTGGCGCTGAGCGCGCAACGCATCGCCCTCGAGGACCTTCCGGAGGGCCTGCGCGACCGGTTTATCGCCGCCGACGGCCGCGCCCTGGTTCGGATCCTGCCGGCGGAAGACCTGCGCGATCAGGCCGCCCGACGGCGCTTTGTCGATTCGGTGCAGGCCGTTGCGCCGGGCGCAACGGGTGCGCCGATCATCATCACCGAGGCGGGGCGGGCGGTCGTCGCCTCGTTCCTGGAGGCTGCTGCGCTCACGCTGGTGCTGGTGGTCCTGTTGCTGATGCTCCTGCTGCGTTCGGCGACGGCGACGCTCACGGTACTGGTGCCGCTTGGGCTTGCCGCGCTGCTGACGGTGGCGTCCACGGTCGTTCTACAGTTGCCGTTCAACTTCGCCAACGTCATCGTGATGCCGCTGTTGTTCGGCTTGGGGATCGACAGCGGCCTCCATCTGGTCACGCGCGCCCGTGAGGCGAAGGGTGCGCCACTTGCCGCGACCTCGACGCCCCGGGCGGTGCTCTTGAGTGCGCTTACCACCATCGCGTCCTTTTGCTCGCTCGCGATCTCGAGCCATCGTGGAATGGCGAGCATGGGGATCCTCCTCACCATTGCAATTGGCTTCACGCTTGCGACGACGCTTCTCCTTCTGCCGGCACTGCTCGCACTGCTGGAGCGCCGCCGCCACGGAGTGCGCCAATGAGTGCGCGGACCTATTGGATTGTCGCCCCGTTCGGGCGCAGCGAGAGCTAGACCGGTCGGCAGAGGAGGACTCGCGGGCGTGCTACGGCTGTCGATGCTGTTGGTCGGTCTGGCGCTACTTGCGCTGGTGCTGTCTGAGGTCGATCTGGTGGCGGTTTGGCACGGCCTGCTGACGCTCGGCCTGTGGGGCGCGCTCGCCGTCGTGGCGATCTATTTCGTCGCCTTTCTGATCGATACCGCATCTTGGCAGCTGACGCTGCCCAACGCCGAGCTCACGCTGAGCTGGCTCTATCGTCTGTGGAAGGTGCGGATGGTCGGCGAGGCACTCAACGCGGCCCTGCCGGCGGCCTCGCTCGGCGGCGAGCCGGTGAAGGCCCTGCTGCTGAAGCGCTCGCAGCAGGTGAGCTACCGCGAGAGCGGCGCTTCGCTGATCATCACGCGGACTGTAAATCTCCTGGCGCTGGTTCTGTTCTCGGGAACCGGGTTCCTGTTGCTGCTGGCAAAGGGAGCGGAGCTCCCCTCCGGCTATCGTCTCGGTGCCGGACTCGGTCTTGGCGGTCTCAGCTTCGGCGTCTTCGCCTTCTACGCGATCCAGCAC
>JBOHKJ010000338.1:0-1743 GCA_050728975.1 Kiloniellales bacterium
TTCGCCGCGTGAACGAGGAGGTCCAGATGGAGCGCCATGGCGTTTCTCCCGGTGCGGCGAAATCCGATAGGAAGCCGGTGCGATCGGCGATCTCGAGCGCGATGCCTCTAGCGCGCCGCAATACGATGGGCGCCCTACCCGCGCCTGCGCCGCTTGGGGCGCAGGAGGTGCACGTGGCTGGGGTCGTAAAGCTTCGAGGCCGAGAACTCCTGCGCGCCAAGCACGCGGCCGACGAGAATGAGCGCGGTGCGGGTGATCTTGGCGGCGCGGACCTTGCGCTCGATGTCGGCGAGCGTGCCGCGCACGACGAGCTGGTCGGGCCAGGAGGCGCGGTAGACCACCGCGACCGGGCAGTCGCGGCCGTAGTGGGGCGTTAGCTCGGCGACCACGGCCTTGAGGTTGCGGATCGAGAGGTGGATTGCGAGTGTCGCCCCCGTCGCACCGAAGGCGGCCAAGCTCTCGCCGCTCGGCATCGGGGAGGCCTTCATGGTGGTGCGGGTCAGCACGATCGACTGGCTGACCTCGGGCAGGGTCAGCTCGCTGCCGAGCGCGGCGGCAGCGGCAGCGAAGGCAGGAACTCCAGGGGTGATGTCGTAAGCGATGCCGAGCGCGTAGAGCGCGCGCATCTGCTCGGCGATGGCGCCATAGAGCGAGGGATCGCCCGAGTGGACGCGCGCCACCTCCGCGCCGGCTTCCACCGCGGCGCGCATCTCCGCCACGATCTCCTCCAGCGTCAGCGGCGCGCTGTCGACGACGCGGGCGCCGGGCGGCGCGTGAGCGATCACCTCGCGCGGCACCAGCGAGCCGGCGTAGAGCACCAGGCCGGCGCGCGCGATCAGAAAGCGGCCGCGCAGGGTCAAGAGGTCCGGCGCGCCGGGACCGGCGCCGATAAAGTGGACGATCACGCCGCATCCTCCGAGGAGGGCTTGGCCTTCCGCTCGTAGCCGCGCGGCGTGTAGACGTGCGTGCCGCCGTCGCCGCGCGCGATCTGCCGCGTGGCGCTGGAGCCGATCAGCACCACGGTCAGCATATCCACGTCGTCGGCGGTGAGCGCCGAGAGCGGCCGCACCGACAGCGCCTCGCCCTCGCGGCCCAGATTGCGGGCCAGCACCACCGGCGTCTCCGGCGGGCGGTGCTTCAGCAGGATCTCGGTCGCTTGCGCGAGCTGCCAGCGGCGGCGGCGCGAGACCGGGTTGTAAAGCGCCACCACGAAGTCGCCCTCGGCGGCGGCAATCAGACGGCGCTCGATCTGCGCCCAGGGCGTCAGCAAATCCGAGAGCGAGATGGCGCAGAAGTCGTGGCCGAGCGGCGCGCCGATCCGCGCGGCTGCCGCCTGCAAGGCCGAGATGCCGGGCGCCACGGCGACCGCGATCCGCTTCCAGTCGTCGCGCCCGCCGCGCTCCAACGCCTCGAAGACCAGGCTCGCCATGGCGTAGATGCCGGGATCGCCCGAGCAGACCAGCGCGACGCGCCGGCCTTGCGCCGCGAGATCGAGCGCGCGCACGACCCGCGCCTCCTCGTCGCCCAGCTCGAAGGGATGGAGGTTCTTTCCCTGCGCGAGCGGACCGACCAGATCGAGATAGAGCCGGTAGCCGACCAGCTCCTCGGCACTGGTCAGCACGGCTTCGGCTTCGGCGGTGCGCCAGGCAGCACCACCGGGACCCAAGCCCACCACCGCGAGCGCGCCGCGCGGGCGGCCGAGCGCGGCGCCGTCGAAAGGCGCGGGCGCGAGCGCAACGGCAC
>JBOHKJ010000339.1:0-4705 GCA_050728975.1 Kiloniellales bacterium
CGAGACGCCCGAGGCCGCGCTGCTGCGCGAGCTGAAGGAAGAGCTCGCCATCGACACCCGCGCCTCCTGTCTCGCGCCCATCGGCTTTGCCTCGCACGCTTACGAGGATTTTCACCTCTTGATGCCGCTGTTCGTCTGCCGGGTGTGGCGCGGTACCGTCACGCCGCGCGAAGGCCAGACGCTCGCCTGGGTGCGCCCGCAGCGCCTCGGCGACTACCCCCTGCTGCCGGCGGACCTTCCGCTGATCCCGCTGCTGCGGGATTTGCTGTAGGCGGACGCGTTCTCGAATCCCGAACCTATCGATGAGGCGCGCATGAAAACGATCGTCCGCAACCCGACCGACGGCATCTACCCTGCGACGGAGGACTACGTCCATGCGCTCGAGGTGCAGGGCGCGGGCCGCCTGCTGTTCGTCAGCGGCACCATGGGCCTCGACCCGGCCGGTGAGCCGGGCGAGACCCTGGACCGGCAGCTCGAGCTGATCTGGTCCAACATCCGGGCGATTCTGGCGAGCGCCGGTATGTCGGCGGACAACATCGTTCGCGTGACGAGCTACCTAACCGATGCATCTTTCGCCGACGCAAATGCGAAGGCGCGTGTGGCCGCGCTCGGCGGTCGCGTCGTTCCGACGACGGCCATCGTGACTCGCACGCTGGTGAGCAGCTGGCTCGTCGAGGTCGAAGTGATCGCGGCGGGGTGACGGTCGTTGTCGGCGACGGTCTCATACCGTCCGCCGACCTGCCGCTCACCCCGCTACCCGTGGGATCTGCTGCAGCGCGGTTCGAGGATAAGGATGTGGCGCAGGAACAAGGCGAAGGGCTGATTGGCTCGCTCGTCGAGGGCGCTTCCAACCAGCCCGACACGCCCTAGCAGAACGCCGGCACGATCTCGACGAGGCGCTTGCGGCTGTCCGGATGGAGCCCGTCGAGCGTCGCCAGGAAGTTCGGGTGGCCCATGCCGGAGCCGATGAAGGTCCAGCGCTGCGCCTGGTGCTGCTGCGTCGTCAGCTGGTCGCGTTCCACAGCGGTGAAAACGCGGCCGATTGCCTGGGCCAACGCCTGCAGGTCGAATACCACCTGCTGCTTCAGTCCGCCGTCTATCATGCCGCCGATCTCCAGGTAGCCGTCGACCGCCTTGGCGATCTCGGCCGCGGTCATGCCGGCGGCGAGGTCCTCGACCATCATCGTATCGAGCTTGGCGTGCTGCGACTCCTCCATCCAGTGATGCTTGAGCAGGCTGGCGAACTGCGGATCGATCGCCGCGTTGTCCTTGACGCACTCGAGGTAGTGCTTCTGCGTCATCCACTCGATGTGCAGGATCAACAGCGCAACCGACAGCGGGTGGTGCGCCAGCACCGCCTTGGCGATTGTCTCGGGCGGGCCGATCACCTCGCAGTGCGTGCCGAAGCCGGCCTCGAACTCGCGGCGGAACCGCTTGAACAGGTCGATGTGCTTCGCCTCCTCGCTGGCGAATTGCAGGAACGCGCGCGTCCGCGCATCGTCGCCCGCAAGCCGGGGGCGGGCGTGGTCGACCACGAACGGCAGGATGAATTCCTCGACCAGCCCGAAGATGTAGAGATAGCCGTTGCCGCGGATCTGGTTCAGGAGCAGCTTCTCGTCCTCGCCCAGGAAGCTGACCGCCTCGGTGCGCGCGAGCGCATCGGGCAGGAAGGGCTTGTCGAAATCGAGCTGCCTGTTGCCGCCGATGATGTCCTCGACGCGCCAGTTGATGCGCTGCGAGGCGGCGAGGGTATCCGCATAGGTGTAGCCGTGCTGCATGGTCAGGTCCTCTGTTGGAGTATGTCGCCGCTAGTCGTGCGTTCCCGTGCGCCGCGGCTCGACATACACGGTGTTGGCTTCCAGGTGTTGCAGGATGAGAGGGTTGACGTCATTCGGTCGCAGAAGCGGCGACATGTGATTGCCGCCGGCGATGGTCAGATGCCGGGCATTGGGCAAGGCGCCGGTGACGAGCCGCGCGATCGCGCGCGACGGCCTGGGCGAGCGGTTGCCGCACAGCACCAGGGTGGGCACCGTGATGGCGCCATAGGCCGCGAGCGGCGTCGGCTCTTCGATCAGGCTGTGGAAGTGGTGCGCGACGTGGACGGCGAGGCCGGCGAACTGCGTGCGCTTTTCCTCGCTGAGCCCCGCCCAGCTCCCCGCTCCGCTCCAATAGTCGATGAACTCTGCCATGCCGGCGCGGTAGTCGCCGCAGATCGCGGCGTAACTGATCGTCTCTGCGAGAGCGAGGACCTCGTCGAGCAGCGACGCCTCGTCGCCGGCCTCCTTCAGCAGGTGGAAGCAGCTCGGCTCGATCAGTGTCAGCGAGCGCAGCCGTGTGGGGTGGTCGAGCGCGAAACGCAGCGCCACGCCGCCGCCATAGGAATGGCCCACGAGGTGGAACGGCGCGTCGTGGCCGGCGAGCGCGGCAGAGATTGCTTTACCTTCCTCGGCCAAGGTCAGCGCGCCGGCGCCGTGCCACGGCCCGCATCGCCCGTGCCCGCGCAGGCCGACGAAGACCGGCCGAAACCGCTCGCCGAGCTCGGCCGCCAGCGCAGACCATTGCCGCGCCGAGCTGGCCGAACAAGGCACCAGAGCGACAGGGGTCTGCCGCTCTCTATCGTTGCCGCCGTATCGCATGCTTGCTCTCGTCCGCCTTGCTGGTCCCAGCGCGATTGGCGGCGGAACCTAGTTGCGCGGCGCGTGGCAAGCTTGGCGGAGACCTGCAGAAACGCTGCAGGTGGGGCGGAATCTTGTGGAGAATTGTCGGGCAGGGTGGATTCTTGTGGAAAATTGTCGGATGGAGACTCCAAAACGGTCACTTGACAGCGCCGCGAATTTCGGGCGGATAGGGCCGCTTCGCTTGACCGGTTTCGCTCGCGACAGGCCTCACGGCTCCGCCCGAAAGGGGCGAGTTGACGGTTATGTCACTGATTCGGTTTGAAGATTTTGATCTCGATCTGGCCGCACAGGAGCTTCGGCGCGGCGGCCGGCCGTGTGCCGTGGAACCGCAGGTCTTCGATCTTCTCGTCTATCTCGCGTCCAACCCCGCGCGGCTGGTCACGAAGGACGAGCTGATCGAGAAGGTCTGGGGCGGACGGATCGTCTCCGACGCGGCCTTGTCGAGCCGGATCAAGTCGGCGCGCCGCGCCATCGGCGACGACGGCGAGCGGCAGCGGCTCATACGCACCGTGCATCGCCGCGGCTTCCGTTTCGTCGGCGAGCCGATCGCCCTCGGGCAACCGTCGTTGGCGAACGGCGCGTCGGGAACGGCTCGGCGAAAATCCACGTCGGGGCGACCGTCGGTCGCCGTCCTTCCGCTTCGCCCGTCCGGCTCCGACGACGTCGACTGCCATCTTGTCGAAACGGTGACCGAGGACATCGTTACTTGCCTCGCCCGCGATCGGACGCTTGCCGTCTCGACCCCGTGCGGCCTCCTCGCAGCGGAGGCCTCGGCCGGAGCGCGCGCGCAGCTCGGGCAAGCCGAAGAGTCCCGCTATCTGCTCGAGGGCGGCGTGCGCCGCGCCGGCGATCGGCTGTTCGTCACGATCAGGCTGACTGACGCTCTGACGAGTGAGCACCTCTGGGCAGAGCGTTGCGAGCAGGGCTTCGACACCAAGCTGGCGGTCGACGAGCAGATCGCGCGCAGGATCTCCGCGGTGGTCCGCGGCGAGGTCGAGGCCGCGGAAGCCAGGCGGGCGTCCGCATCGCCGGAGTCCGAACGGGACGCCTGGGCGCACTATCACCTCGGACTGCGGGAGATGTATCGCTTCACGCCCGCGGGTCTCGCCGCGGCACATGGGCATTTCGAGCGCGCCGTGGCCCTGGATCCGGACTTCGCCGCTGCTTCGGCCCGGCTCGCCTACGCGCATATCCAGAGCTACTGGTACGGCCCCGCGGATCGCCGTCCGCTCGCGCTCGACCATGCCAAGGCGGCCGCGATACGGGCCATCGGCCTGGATCGGAAGAATGCGCTCGGCCACTTGGCGCTCGGCCGGGTGCACGCGCTGCGCCGGGAGTTCGATCTCGCCGTGAACGCCTTCGAGACGGCGATCCGGCTCAATCCCAGCCTGGCGCAAGCCTATTTCGCGCTCGGGCAGGCGCATTTCTACGCGGGTGTGCCGAAAGACGCGGTGCGCCTCCTGGAGACCGCGATGGCGCTCGACCCGCACGACCCGCATTTCTGGTCGTTCCTGCACGACCAGTCGGACGCCTACTACGCGCTGGAAGAGCTGGACGAGGCGGCGCGGCGCGCCGCGGCGGCATCGCGCTACCCGAACGCGACCCATTGGCCCTTGGCCTCGCTGGCGTCCGCGCTCGGCACGGCGGGCCGCGGCGAGGAGGCGCGCGACGCCCTCATCCGGTTGCGCACGCGCTGGCCGGACTACACGCTTTCCTCGGCCGGCGCGGAGCTCGCGCATTTCGGCAACACGGCCTACGTGCAGCAGTACCTGCAGGGGCTGCAGGCCGCTGGCTTGTCCTAGAGACTGTCCTCAATAGAGCCAGATCGGGGCTGAAACGAGATAGAGCCCTGCGAGGAAGCGCTTGGCCGCGCTTGTCGCATCGGGTGGCGATGGCTCGGAACCGCTTGAGCTTGCAAAAGAAGCTCTCGATCGGATGTCGCGCCTTGTCGAGGTGGCGGTTGTATTCCCAGGGATTCTAACTATAGCGTATTTGAAACACGCGATAGTTAGAAAGCACTTGACGAA
>JBOHKJ010000340.1:0-2117 GCA_050728975.1 Kiloniellales bacterium
CGCCTGGCCCCCGCTCGCCTTGACCACGGCATGCCCAGTCAGGATCTCGACGCCGGTGGCTTCGGCAATGGCGCGCGCCTGCGGCCCGATCTCCGCGCGGACGTCGATCGCGGCGGCGAGCGCGACACCGGCACGCGACAGCGTCTGCAGCGTACGATAGGCACCGTCGTTATTGGCGAAGAGCGCGACCTTGCGACCCGGCGAGACAGCGTAGCGCGCTACATACCGCTTTACCGCGTCGGCCAGCATCACGCCCGGCATGTCGTTGCCGGCGAAAACCAGCGGCCGCTCGATGGCGCCGGTCGCCAGCACCACGCGCTTGGCACGGATCATCCAATTGCGCTGACGCGGGCTGTACGACGGCGGGACCGGGAGGTGATCGCAGACCCGCTCGACCGCGCCCAAGGTGTTGCCGTCGTAGTAGCCGTAGACCATGGTGCGCGACAGCAGCGTGACACGCGGCAGGCTAGCCAGCTCGGCGAGCGCCGTCTGCACGCGCTCATGGGCGCTGGTCCCGGCATAGCTTCGCTGCTCGCCGATCAAGGCGCCGCCGAAGTCGCGGTCGTGCTCGGCAAGTATGACCCGCAGACCCGCCTTCCCCGCGGTCAACGCGGCAGCGATGCCCGCCGGCCCGCCGCCCACCACCAAGAGATCGCAGAAGGCGTGCATCTTCTCGTAGCGGTCGGGGTCCGGCGCAAAGCTGCCGCTGCCGAGGCCCGCCGCCTTGCGGATGAAATGCTCGTAGAACATCCAGGCCCTGCGGCCCGGTCCCATGAAGGTCTTGTAGTAGAAACCGGCGGCGATGAAAGGTGCGAAGAGGCCGTTTACCGCCATCGCGTCGAAGGCGAGCGAGGGCCAGCGGTGCTGGCTCTCGGCGCTGAGGCCCTCGAAGAGCTCGACTTCGGTCGCCTTGCTGTTGGGCTCGCGCCTGGCGCCTTCGCGCAGCGTCACCAGCGCATTCGGCTCCTCGATGCCGGCGGACAGCACGCCGCGCGGCCGGTGATACTTGAAGCTGCGCCCGAACAACGTGACGCCGCTCGCCAGCAGGGCCGAGGCTAGGGTGTCGCCGCCCAGACCGCTGAAGCGCTTGCCGTCGAACGCGAAGCCGAGAGCCTGCTGGCGGTCGACGAGACCGCCTTCGGCGAGACGATAGCCGCTCATGCGCCCTCGTCCTCCACCGTTCTTCCCGCCCAGGGGCCCACCAGGGCGGCGCCCTTGATCTTGTGGGTGAGCGTATCGCGCTTCACCTTGAGGAACAGGCGGCAGCCGTGGACGTGCTGCCACAGCTCCTCGTGCAGGCCCATCGGGTTGCTGCGGCTGAAGACATAGTCGTACCAGGCCGCCGGATCCTCGTTGTCGGGCACCGGGCGGCGCGGCGCGGCGTCGCCGCCGTAGGAGAATTCCGAGACGTCGCGCGGGCCGCAGCAGGGGCAGGGGATCAGCATCGGGAGGCGCCTCAGTGCAGCTTCGGCACCGGGCCGGCGCCGCGCTCGTCGATCTGATAGCCGCGCGCGAAACGGTCCAGCGTGAAGGCGGCGTTGAGCTCGTGCGGCGCATCCTTAGCGATGGTCCAGGCGAAGCACCAGCCCGAGGCCGGCGTCGCCTTGAAGCCGCCATAGCACCAGCCGCTGTTGAGATACATGCCCGGCAGCGGTCCCGTGGTGATGATCGGACTGCCGTCCATCGACATATCCATGATTCCGCCCCAGGAGCGCAGCAGCCGCAGCCGCGCGAGGTTGGGGAACATGGCGATGGCGCAGCCGACCACCTCCTCGACCACCGGCAGATTGCCGCGCTGGGCATAGGAGTTGTATTGGTCGAGGTCGCCGCCGAACACCAGCCCGCCTTTGTCGGACTGCGAGATGTAGAAGTGTCCGGCACCGAAAGTAACCACGTTGTCGATCAGCGGCTTCAAGGGCTCGGAGACGAAGGCCTGCAGCACGTGGCTTTCGATCGGCAGCTTGGTGACACCGGCCTTGGCCAGCACCTGGCTGGTGCTGCCGGCGACCGCCACGCCGATCTTTCTGGCACGTATCTCGCCGCGCGTCGACTGCACGCCGACCACGCGCTCGCCCTCGAAGAGGAACCCGGTCACCTCGCAGTTCTCGATGATGTCG
>JBOHKJ010000341.1:0-7726 GCA_050728975.1 Kiloniellales bacterium
GGCGATCTTTGTGCAGCAGAACGCCCGCCGTTATGAGATTGCTGTAGAGTCCGACCGCCCGCGCCTTCCACACCAGGGTCTCGAGGTCTCTCCGAACGGTCGGCTCGCCGCCCGAAAAGTGGATCTGCAGCGCACCCAGATCGGCGATCTCCTCGATCACGCCGAGCCAGGTTTCGGTGGAAAGCTCGGACTTCGACGGCTCCAGCGCCAGCGGATTGTAGCAATAGGGGCACTGCAGCGGGCAGCGATGGGTAAGCTCCGCCAAGACGGCCAAGGGAAAGGAAAGTCCGGTCATTGCACCAGGATCCGCTTGTTCGCCAGATCCTGGAGCAGATTGTTGACATCCCTCAGGACAGCTTCCCGCGGGGCGCCGTAGGCCGTTGCCAAGTCGTCGACAATGGCGGCGAGCGTCGCCGAGCCGTCGCAGCGTTTCACGATCTCATAGGCGATCGCATCCAGGACGAAGAGCCGCTCGGGCGCCAGCAGAACCCATTGGTCGCGGTGCTTGTCGAAATGAAGGCGGACGCCGTTCGGAACCTGCAGCACGGACTCTTCGGTTACTTGCCACCGCTCGATCATCGCTCGGCTTTCGGGATGAAGGCGCCCGGCGGAATATGCCTCGGCTCGACGTAGGCGTGGTACAGCGCGTCGAGCTGGGCCCAGAGGACATCGGTCTTGAAGCGAACGGCCTGGAGAACCAAATCCTGCTGGCCCCGCGTCTTCGCCTCGCTGGTCACATAGCCCAAGGTGAACCCGACGTCCTTCGGCGCCTCTTGGAGCCTGCGCCTGAAGTAGGCGACCGTTCTATCGTTCGCAAAATCGTAGTGTGCCAAGAGCCCGGCAATCCGTTCCTCGTGTATCTGCGGTGCGAAGAGCTCGGTCAACGAGGAAGCGACGGCTTCGAGCAGCGACCGCTCGCGGACGAACTGCACATAGGCATCGACGGCAAACTTCGTCGCCGGCAGGACCCCTGCAGTCGAAACGACATAGTTGCGATCGAGTCCCACACCTTCGGCAAGAATCAGCCAGCGTTCGATGCCACCTTCGTTTTCGCCGTTGCCGTCGTGCTCCTCGATACGCTTTCGCCATTCGCGCCGCAGCTCCAGGTCTTCGGTCCGGGACAGAATTGCGGCGTCCTTCAAAGGAATCCGGCTTTGATAGTAGAAGCGGTTCAGCACCCAGGCCTGGATCTGCGTCCGGCTGCATTGGCCCGAGTGCAACAGCTCGTGAAAGGGATGCAGGCTGTGATAGCGCTCGGCGCCGATGCCTAGGAGCGCCTGCATCAAGGCGTCCGGAGTCAGGAGCTGGCGCCCATCGTCCGCCATGGCGCGCGCTACGGCGGTCACAGGACGATCTCCATACCGTCGTGGGCCACTTCCCAACCGGCGGCCTCGACGTACCGGCGCTCGAGCGAATCGGACAGGAGGATGGGGTTGGTGTTGTTTATGTGGATGAACACCTTGCGCGCTATGGTCAAGGGCTCGAGCGAGGCGATCGCTCCGT
Source organism: Kiloniellales bacterium (assembly GCA_050728975.1). Taxonomy (GTDB): domain Bacteria; phylum Pseudomonadota; class Alphaproteobacteria; order Kiloniellales; family JBOHKJ01; genus JBOHKJ01. The sequence continues at coordinate 1,504 of JBOHKJ010000341.1, forward strand.
CGGGCCCCGCCACGCTCATGTGCCCCATTCGCCGCCCGGTCTTCTTGCCGGCCCGGGCCCGGAGCATCTCATCGTCTTGCCAAAGCGTTCCGTCGAACAGCAGCAGAGGGGCGGAGGCCAGCCTGTCGCGCAGCTCCGGGGAGAGCGCCGCGCAGCCGGGCAGGTAATAGAAGTACGTGCCAGCCGCCGCATTCGACACCTTGAGGCCGATCGTATCCTCTCCGACCGCACCGTAGCTGCCGCCGGCCTCGCCGTCCTCCAGGTAGAGCGCCACCTTGCCGGGGACCGCAAAGCCCTCGACCACCAAGCCGACGCTCTCGCCGCTCTTGGTTCTCGGCTCGAAGGGCACATCCAGCGCTATCGGCATGCGGTCCACGAAACGCGGGTTGAGGACGTTGAAGATACTGGCCTGCTCGAGAACGTCGAGGATGTGCCCGGTGGCGTAGATCACGAGCGGATGGCTTTCGCGCAAGGTCAGGAGGCCGGCAACGTGATCGACATCGCCATTGGTCAGTATGACGGCCGCAATAGGGCTGTGCCTAACCCCTTCCTTGGGATGCAGCGGCTTATTCTCGTTGATCTGCTGCCTGATATCCGGCGACGCGTTCAGCACAACCCACCACTTCCCATCCGCCGACACGGCTACGGAAGACTGACTGCATGCACGCGCCGCCGGATCGCCGCGACGGGCGCGCCGCGAGGCCTCGTCGTTGCTGTTCCATTGAGGAAAGCCACCACCAGCTGCCGCCCCTAGCACCAGGATGCGCAGCACTGCCGCCTCTCAATCGCGAGGTCGAGTAAGACAGGCCCTCCGCCCCCGGCGGCCAGAGGCCGGCGAGCACACAGAATCCAGGACGATTCCAGGGTTGCGATCGAGAGCTTACAGCTCCGCGCAGGCGTAGCTGTTGATCTCCATGCCGACCGCGATTTCCAACACCTTTGGGGTTGTCCACTTCATATCTCTGCTCCGTCCTTTGCATCCACGATCAGCCTGCGGCGCTCTCGCCGCAGCCCGCTTGCAGGCACCCGGGCCACGCGCAGCCCCCGACTTCGAAAAGCGGGTCGGACTTAGCTTAAAGCCTCGCCGCCAGCTTGCAATTGTTCCAAAGTAGGATAACCGGCCGTGCGCAAGGTCGCGAATTAGCCACAACCGCGCGGCTGTCCAGCCCTTTAAACTTGCCGTAATCGGGACAACATTATCCCGAAAAGACACAAAGACGACGACGCATCCGGCGCGCCCGTGAACACCGGCACCTGAGGACGGGTTCGGAGGAGCGGAGATGCCGGCCCAAGGGAGGGCGAGGTGGACGCGAGGCTGTCGAAGCCGCTGCCGATATCCATCGGTGTGTCGCGCGCTACCAGCCCGTCAGCGTCTGCAGAGGAATTCTACCGCTCGTGTCATCGGCCGAACCTCGACGTCGTCCTCTTCTTCTGCTCTCCGCAATACGACCTCAAGGCACTGGCACAGGAGTTGAGGCACCGCTTCGGCTCGACCCCTCTCGTCGGCTGCACTACAGCCGGCGAAATCACCCCATTCGGCTACATAGACGGGAGCATCACGGGCGTCGGCCTGACAAAGCCGGACTTTATCACGGTGTCGGAGCTGATTCACGACCTCAGGCATTTCACCATCAATGACGGCAACAGGCTCGTCCAGTCGGCTTTGAATCAACTGGACCGCCGCGTGCCGGAACGGCCGCAGGGCACCACATTCGCATTCCTCATGATCGACGGGACGTCGCGCCAGGAAGAGCGAGTCATATCGGCTATCTATGGCGCTCTGGGCGAGATTCCCCTGCTTGGCGGCTCGGCGGGCGACGACCTTTCGTTCAGGCACACCTATACCTTCAAGGACGGTGCGTTTTACGAGCACAGCGCGGTCCTGCTGCTCGTTCACACTCGGCACCCCTTTCGGCTCTTCAAGACCGAGCATTTTCAGAGCGTCGACAAGAAAATGGTGGTCACCGCCGCCGACAGTGACCGTCGTGTCGTGCGCGAGCTCAACGCCGAGCCGGCGGCGGATGAGTACGCACGGGTGATCGGACAGAAGCGGAGCGATCTCAACCCGATCGTTTTCGCCGCGCACCCTTTGATCGTACGCGTTGGCGGCGAGTACCACGTGCGCTCCATCCAGCAAGCCAATGCAGACGGCAGCCTAAGCTTCTTTTGTGCCATCGACGAAGGGATAGTGCTGACGGCCGCCAAGAGCGGCGACATCGTGGCGGATCTCGAAAGCTTCATGGACGAGATCCGCCACCAACTGGGCGAGCTACAGGTCATTATCGGCTGCGACTGCATCCTGCGGCGCCTCGAGATCGAAAGAAAGCAGGTCAAGGGCGCGATCTCCAAGATACTGCTCGAGAACAAGGTCATCGGCTTCAGCACCTATGGCGAGCAATACAACTCGATGCACGTAAACCAGTCGTTCACAGGTGTGGCAATCGGCTACGCCGATCTACAATGAAGTCCAGAAGCGCTCTCCGTTGGAAACAGTCGGCTGAGGCTTCTGGCCACGCGTCGGCCGAGGACCCCTATGCGACCATCGAGCAGCTTCAGACGCAGATTGCCAAGCTGACCAAGATCAACGATGCGCTGATCAACTGGGTGGAGCGCAGCACCGATCGACAGGGCAACTCCTTCTCGCTGTTCCAGACCGCGATTCTGCTCGAGAAGCAAGTGCACGAGCGGACTGCAGAGCTCAATCAGGCGCTGCGCAACCTGGAGAAGTCGAACCGGGATCTGAGCCTGGCCAAGGAAGAGGCAGAAACCGCGCGAACGCGGTTGTCTGAGGCGATCGAATCCCTTTCCGAAGGCTTCGTCCTCTTCGACGCCGACGATCGCCTAGTGCTCTTCAACTCCAAGTACCGGGCGCTGTTCCCGGGTATGGGCGACCTGATCGGACCGGGCATCAGGTTCGTCGACTACCTGCGCGCTGCCGTGGCACGCAATATCGTCCTGACAGCCGGCGAGGACGGAGAAGCGTGGGTGCGGCGCCGGCTCGCTCAACACCGGAATCCCGGAGCGCCGGTGCTGCATGCGATGGCCGACGGCCGCTGGTTGCAGACCAGCGAGCGGCGGACCAAGAGCGGCGGAACGGTAGGCATCGATATCGACGTAACCGAGATCAAGAAGGTCGAAAAACGACGCCGCAAGCGTGAACTCGAAGTGAAGTCGCGGCAGCTGACGGCCACGCTCGACAACCTCGTCCAAGGCGTCTCCGTCTTCGACCAGAACCACCGGCTGGCCTATTGGAACAAGCAGTTTCTCTCGCTGCTTGGCCTACCTCCCGAGCTGGTCAAAGAGAAGATGCCCTTCGAAAGAATTCAGGGCTACGACGCACTGCGCAACATCTTCCCGGACACGGACCTCAATGCGGACCTGATCAAGTGGACGAGGTCGGACAACCGAAATAGGCCGTTCAGGGCTGAGTACCGGCGCCGTGACGGCGTCGTGGTGGAAGTGCAGCGGAATGCAATGCCCGACGGCGGTTTCGTCTCGACCTATACCGATACAACGGAACGGCACCAGGCCGAACGGATGCTCGAGGATGCCAAGCAAAACCTCGAGCGCCGAGTGGCTGAGCGAACCGCGGAGCTGACCGAGCTCAATGTGCAACTTCGGCTGGCCAAGGCCGCGGCGGACAAGGCCAATCTGAGCAAGACAAAGTTTCTCGCGGCCGCTAGCCATGACCTGCTGCAGCCCCTCAATGCCGCCAGACTCTTCGTTTCTGCCCTACCCGACTCCGATATCGCGCCGAGCGCCCGCCACCTGATCGAGCGTACCGACACCGCGCTCGAATCGGTCGACGAGCTGCTGAAGGCGCTATTCGACATCTCCAAGTTCGATTCCGGAGTCATCTCCCCCGAGTGGCGCGAATTTTCGGTGGAGGGCCTGCTGAAGGCGCTCGCCAGCGAGTACACGGTCCTGGCGGAGAGGAATGGCCTTTCGCTGGACGTCGTCCCCTGCACGGCGGTGATCCGCAGCGACATGCTTTTGCTGCGCCGTATCCTGCAGAACTTCATCAGCAATGCCATCCGCTATACGGCTAAGGGCCGGGTCCTGCTCGGCTGCCGCCGCAGAGCCAAATCCCTTTCGATCGAGGTCTGGGACACCGGGCCCGGCATTCCCGACGAGTACCGCGAGTCCATCTTCGAGGAGTTTCAACGCTTCGCACCGAACGATAGCCGGGGCGAACAGGGCTTCGGACTTGGGCTGGCTATCGCACAGCGGTCGGCGGGGGTTCTGGGCATACCGCTCAGCGTGCGCTCCGTCGTCAACTATGGCTCGGTCTTCTCGGCCGAAGTGCCTTACGGTGAGGCGGCAGCCCACGAGGTGACCGATCTGCCATCGCCGCTTCATCAGAGCTATGGCCTCGGCAATGCCACTGTCGTCTTCATCGAGAACGACGAGACGAACCTCGAGGCCATGACGGCTCTCCTGGCGAAGTGGTCTTGTCGCGTCATTGCGGCGCACGATGTCTTCGAAGCGCTTAAGCTCGTCGATCGTGAGGACACGACGCCGGACTTGGTCATTGCTGACTATCATCTCGACCATGGCTTGACAGGCCTCGACGCGATCGCAGAGCTGCGCGCGCGTTTCGAGCTGCCGGTGCCCGGCATAATTGTCACCGCCGACCACACAGCCCAGGCGCAGGAAGCAGCGCAGTGGGCGGGCTATGAGTTGCTGCAGAAGCCGATCAAGCCAGCCGAGTTGCGCTCGCTCATATCGCATCTGTTGACCTAGATCCGCGGCTCCCAAGCCCGGAATGCTCATCGGAAGAGCCCGAGAAACCGGCCGAGCGGCAAAGGCGCCCGCTCCAGAAAAGCCCTTATACCTCGATCGTCCCGGGATAGCGTCGCGCGAGCTCCGCCAGCAGGCTCGCTGCCTCGCTCTCGCTGCGGCCCCCTCTCGGCCGATCGAGCGTGACCTCGCCGACGACATGAGCTGGACGCGGTGAAAGAAGAATCAGGTGGTCGGCGAGTTGGATTGCCTCGCGCAGGTTGTGCGTTACCATCAGCACGGTCAGTGCGTGTGCTTGCCACAGCTGCAGCAGAATTCCGCGGAGGCGTTGCGCCATCGTTTGGTCCAGCGAGACGAAAGGCTCGTCCAGCAGCAGGATCTGCGGCTCGATGGCCAGCGCGCGGGCGAGCGCGGCGCGGCGCGCCAGGCCGAGCGACAACTCGCCGGGATAGCGGCTCCGCATGTCGCTGAGGTCGAGCTCTGCCAGCAAGGGGTCGAGCGAGACGGACTCCTGCCCGCGAGGCAGGGCGAGGCGCAGGTTCTCTTCCACCGTGCGCCAAGGTAAGAGTTGCGGCTCCTGGAAGACCGCGCCGATCGCGGTTGGCCCGGAAGGCAACGTTACGCTGCCCTCGTAGTCCGGCTCGAGCCCGAGCAGAATGCGCAGCAAGGTGGTCTTGCCGCAGCCAGACGGCCCAATTAGGCAGGTGAAGCTGCCATACTCGACACCGAAGGCAGTGCCCTTGAGGGCGACGATATCTCGGCCGTCAGCGGTCGGGTAGCGCTTCTCCTGGATCCGGACGTCAAGCCGGCTTCCGCCGCCATTTGGAGGCTCTTTGTTCAAGGGGCTGAACCGCCAGAAATTCGATCGCGATCATGACCAGGACGAAGGCCAGAGCGTACCCGAGGATCGCTGTCACGTCGAAGAGAGAGAAGTAAAGGTGAATCTGAAAGCCGACGCCGTTCGGCCTGCCCAACAGCTCGACCACCAGCACGATCTTCCAGATCAGCGCCAAACCTGAGCGCGTTGCCGCGGCGAAATAGGGCTGCAGCTGCGGCAGCGTGACGTGCCGGAGCCTCTTCCAGGAGGAGAAGCGATAGACATGAGCCACCTCGGCGTAAGCTGGATCGAGCGCCCGGGCACCCTCGCGCAGCGTGACGACGACGTTCGGAATCTTATTGACGGCGACCGCCAGGATCGCCGCCGTCTCGGTCAGCCCTATCCAGACATAGGCCAGCACTATGACGACCAGTGCGGGGATGTTCAGCAGAAGAATGATCCAGGGATCGGCAATCCGGTTGGCGAGGCTTCGCTGGCCGAGGACGATTCCAATCGCCGATCCGATCACCATGGCGAGCAGAAACGCTGCCGCAACACGGGCTAGCGTGATCGCCAAGTGATAGGGGAGAGCGCCGCGCGCGGTCTCACGAGCCATGAAGCCGAAGACTTCGGCCGGCCCCGGTAGGACGTCGCTCTCAGCAATTC
>JBOHKJ010000342.1:0-2678 GCA_050728975.1 Kiloniellales bacterium
GTGTGTCCCCGCCCCCTCCGAGGTCCCTGTCTGCCATTTAGGGGCCGCTGTTCCGGCCGCGGCGGCTGCTGCGCGGACTGGCTCCGCGCAGGAATTGTCGACGTAGCGACGCTGAAAGCGGGAGAGCGCCCGAGATTGGGACCGGCGCCATCCAGGAACAGTAAAGGCACCGCTCCGCGGCCCTGTAGCCCTGCCGGCCTTGCGGGCGGATTACTGCATGTGGAGGCGGGACGAGGCGGCAGCTCTGCCAAAAGTGCCTTTGATCGCTGCCACAATTGTCAAGCCATTGATCCAAAAGGCTTCTGTTGTCGAGCAAGGCTACAAAAGATATCTCGAGCGGCCGTTTAGCTGCCGCGAACGGCGACATCTCTGTCGGGAAGGGTCGCCGCCGCGGCCCTTACGCCTGCGTACGCTGGCCTTCATGCGGAGGTCGGAAAAACCGGCAAATTCAAGAAAAGGGGCCTTTGCCAATTGCCAAAATTGCCGGCCAAGCCTTTGAACGAGAATGCCTTTCCCGCGATGAAAAATACCAGGGATTGCCAAAATTGACGACACGAGCGACAGAAAGGATCGGCGCCGAATCGATGGCCACAGCGGTCGCCCGCGCTGCGCGGGCAGTCTCCCGCAGCGGCTGCGTCTCAACAGCACTCCCCGCAGGTCCCGCCGCTCGCCCACAGCGCCGCGAGCTGCGTGTCGTCCTGCGGCAGCGCGGCGTTCGTGGGCCGGCGCGCCTCCCAGCCGGTGTCGACATACTCCCACTCGACCCGGTCCTCATGGAGCGTGACCACGTTGAATCCCTCCTGCGTGCCATACCAGGGCCCACGCCACCACTTGGCGCAGACCGCGCCGCCGGTGATGAAGGTGGCCTCGCGCCAGCGGATCAGCTCCTTGACGTGGAGATGCCCCTGCAGCACCAGCACCAGGTTGTAGTCGCGGAACAGGTCGAGCGCTTCCTTGTTGTTCACCACCACCCGGTTGGCCGGCGCCGGCTCCGCGTTGCCCCTGGTGATGGCGTAGAAAGTGGTCAGCAGCGGAATGTGCAGCACGGCGACGATCGGCGTGGCCGGCGCGAGCCGCGCGAGATCGCCCCGCAGCCAGTCGAGCTGCTCGGCCGAGATCCTGCCGTTGTACTTGAGCTTGCCGCCGGTCACCTCCACGGAATCGAGCAGCACGAAGTGATAGCCGAGCGCGTCGAACGAGCGGTAGGTGCGCTCGAGCCCCATCCTCTCGCGGAAGATCGCCTTGGGGTCGGCGGCGGGCGGCGTGCCGTCCGCGGGGATCGCGGCGACCAGGTCGTGGTTGCCGATGGCGGCGTGGACCTCGGGGCGGATCGAGCGCTGCATGGACATATAGGCATCCCAGCGCGGCGCCACCGTGGCGGCGGAGTTTTGGAAGCCGTCGGTGATGAGGTCGCCGCCGGCGATCACGAGATCGGCGCGCCGGGCGTTGATCGCCTCGGCGGCCTGGGCCATGGCGAGCGGCGTCTCCCACTCGGTGCGCGCATGGACGTCGGTGTAGAACACCAGGCGCAGCGGGCCCTTGGACGCGCCCTGGGCGTTCCAGGCGACCGGGCTCGGACTGCTGCAGGCGGCGAGCCCGGCGGAGGCCGCCATGGCGCCGAGGAGATTCCGTCGCGTGAGCGGATGAGCCATCGTCGTCGCCTCCTTCCGTCTCTATCTATCGTCGCTTGCGCGGTGTCAGCCCGGCACGCGGCGCCGCCCGCGCTTCGGCCCGAGAGCCCAGGCGATCGCGGAGAGGCCGGCGATCGCGATCGCGAAGAACCATACCACCTCGCGCTCGCCCACCGAGGTCACCAGCGCCCGGCTCACCCAGCTATCGTAGAAGGCGTCCGCCCGCGCCTGCTCCTCGACGCGCGCCCGCATCTCCGGCGGCCAGGCGTAGCCCGACGCGGCGAGCGCGCCGGGAAAATACTTCTCCATGATCCGGTTCTCGCGAAACGCGATGGTCATGTTCTCGCGAAAAGTCGCCTCGTCGGCGCGTGCTTCCTCCGCCCGCTCGATGTAGCGGTCGCGGCGGAAGAGATGCACCCGCGCCTCGTGCAGGAAAGGATCGCTGACCGGCGTGTAGAGCTCGAGGAACTCCCCATAGCGGGCCTCGTCTCTGAACTGCGCGAGGATGTTGCCGCCTTCCTCGGCCCGCTCGCGGTCGCTGCGTTGCAGCGCCTCGGGCGCGAGGCGCGAGCGGAACACGCCGATCTCCGGGTCCTCGTAGAGGTGCCCGTATTCCAGCATGACGCCGTCATTCTCCTGCAGGAAGGCAAGCGCCGGCAGGCGCGAGGAGTACCAGGCGATGCGCTGCGGCGTGTTGAGCGCGCTCGCTCCCAGCAGCAGCAGCGCCACCACGCCGAGCTGGCAGGCGAGCCGCAGGCTTCCCGCACTGAGGCCCGGCGCGATGATCTTGGGCTTGAGGCCGAGCGCGATGGCGCCCTGCACCAGCAGCACCGCGGTGACGTTGAGCCGGATGTCGGCGAGCGCCCAGTAGCGGCGCGGCGTCAGCCACTGGATCGCTTCGTCGATGGTGCCGATGATGGCGCCCAGGAGCGCCGCGGCGAGATAGATGCCCCAGTCGCGCGTCCGGTGGCTGAGCGCCCCAAACAGCAGGAAGCCGAGCACGCCGTACTCGATGAAATGCAAGGCCTCGGAGGCGGAGTGCCGCAG
>JBOHKJ010000343.1:0-5159 GCA_050728975.1 Kiloniellales bacterium
CATGATGTCCGCGTCCTGTCGAACGGAATGTCCTGGGACAGCCGCAGCAACATTATCGCGCAAAGGCCCGCGAAACGCTGAAAAGCTGTTGGGCCGGGCTCCCCTTGGCCGGCAGGTGGCGCTGGGCTATATGAGCGGCGCCCGCACGTGGCGCCCTTTGAGGCAGCAGAAGGCGCGGCGAAAACAGGGGAGTTCTCCGCAGTCATGCTGGTCGGCGTTCCTAAGGAAATCAAAACCCATGAGTATCGGGTCGGTCTGGTGCCCTCGTCGGTGCGCGAACTGGTGCACCACGGGCACCTGGTGGTGGTGCAGAGCGGAGCGGGGGCGGGAATTGGCTTCGAGGACGAGGCCTACCGCGCCGCCGGCGCTTCTATCGTTGCCACATCGGAAGAGGTCTTCGGCAAGGCCGAGATGGTCGTGAAGGTGAAGGAACCGCTGAAAAGCGAGTACACCGAGCTGCGCGACGGCCAGATACTCTTCACCTATCTGCACTTGGCGCCCGATCTGAAACAGACGAACGGCCTGATCGAATCGGGCGCCATCGCCGTCGCCTACGAAACGGTGACCAGCGACCGCGGCGGCTTGCCGCTGCTCTCGCCGATGAGCGAGGTCGCGGGGCGCATGTCGGTGCAAGTCGGTGCGCATTGCCTGGAGAAGGAGCAAGGCGGCTCGGGCATGCTGATGGGCGGCGTGCCGGGAGTTGCCGCTGCGCGCGTCGTCATCATCGGTGGCGGCGTGTCTGGAACCAACGCCGCGCGCATGGCAATGGGCATGGAGGCGCACGTTACCGTGATCGACAAGTCGCTGCCGCGACTCTACGAGCTCGACCTGCAGTTCGGCGCTAAGCTCAACACCATATTCTCAACCGTCGATGCGATCGAAACACATGTGGTGAATGCCGACCTGGTGATCGGCGCGGTGCTGGTGCCGGGGGCCGCCGCGCCGAAGCTGGTGACGCGCAAGATGGTGGAGCAGATGCGTCCCGGCTCGGTATTCGTTGACATTGCTATCGACCAGGGCGGTTGCTCCGAAACGTCTAAGCCGACCAGCCACGCGGAACCCACCTATCTCGACGAAGGGGTGGTGCATTACTGTGTCACCAACATGCCGGGCGCGGTCGCCCGCACCTCGACAATCGCGCTCAACAACGCGACACTGCCATTCGCGTTGGCGCTGGCGAACAAGGGCTATCGCAAGGCGCTTGCCGAGGACATCCATCTGCGCCACGGCCTTAACGTCGCCAACGGCAAGGTGACCTACAAGGCCGTCGCCGAGGCGCACAAACTGAATTACACGCCACCGGAAGAAGTATTGGGGATTTCCTACTGAGGGCCGTCATGAGGGCAGACAAGGCACCAGTCCAGCAGCCGATCGTTCTCGCAGCGAACGAAGGACGTAGCTATGAACTCGGCAACATGCGCGCAGTTTTCAAAGCCGACGACGAGGACACCGGCGAGAGCTATTCGATCTCAGAATGGCGGCTCAAACCTAACACGGCTGGTCCCGGCGCCCACAGCCATGAAACAAACGACGACATCTTCTATATCCTCGACGGCACGGCGAGCGTCCTGGTCGGCCACGAATGGATCGAAGCGCCGACGGGCAGCTTCGTCTGCGTGCCGGCGGGGGTTGTCCACGGCTTCGCGAACCGGACTGACAAGAAGATGGGGCTGCTGAATATTTACGTTCCGGGCGGCTTCGAGAAGGACATGCCGGCGATCGTCAAATGGTTCGCGGAAAATCGTTAGTCCCGACGCGCATCGATCGCGAGAGAGAAGGACCGCATGCTCTGCTGTCATCATTATCTACCGGAGGTAGGCGGTGAAAGTGCCTTCGCGGTCGACGTCGCTACGATCACTTTCGGCGCGGGCTGTTCGGCCGAAGCGGGAGCTCAGGCCGCCGCACTCGGCCTGAAGCGAGTTGCGCTCTTCACCGACAAAGGGCTGGCGGCACTTGAGCCGGTTGCCAAGGTCGAAGCCTCGCTGAAGCGCGCTGGCGTCGACTTCATTCTTTACGACGAGGCGCGGGTCGAGCCGACGGACATTTCCTTTCAGGCAGCGGCGCGTTTCGCTCGCGAGGGGGGCTTCGACGGCTACATCTCGGTCGGCGGCGGCTCGGTGATCGACACCGCCAAGGCGGCCAACCTCTATGCGACGCACCCGGCGGAGTTTCTGACCTACGTCAACGCGCCGATCGGTGCCGGCCAGTGGGTGCCGGGGCCGCTCAAGCCGCACGTCGCCTGTCCCACGACCTGCGGCACCGGCAGCGAATGTACCGGGATCGCGATTTTCGACCTGCTGGCCATCGCTGCCAAAACTGGCATCGCCTCCAAGCGCTTGCGGCCGACGTTGGCTCTGATCGATCCGGAAGCTACGGCGAGCCTGCCGGCCAACGTGGTAGCGGCGAGCGGCTTCGACGTGCTGAGCCACGCCTTGGAGTCCTATACCGCGCGACCCTTCACCAAACGGACGAAGCCTGGCAGCCCGGCGGCGCGGCCGATGAGCCAGGGCGCCAATCCCTGGAGCGATCTCGGCTGCCGCGAGGCCCTGAGGCTCGCCGGGCTCTATCTGGAGCGAGCCGTTGCCGACGCCAACGACCGCGAAGCGCGCCATCAACTGATGTGGGCGGCGACGCTGGCCGGAATCGCTTTCGGTAACTCCGGCGTCCACCTGCCTCACGGCATGGCATATTCGGTGGCCGGGTTGGTGAAAGACTTCTGCCCGGCCGGCTATCCCGACGAAGAGCCATTGGTGCCCCACGGCATGTCCGTGATCGTCAATGCCCCCGCGGTGTTCCGCGCCACGGCGGGAAGCGCTCCCGTGCGCCACCTCGAGGCAACCCGGCTGCTGGGCGGCGAGGTAAGGGACGCTGGTGAGGATGAGTCGGGCGAGGCGTTGGCGGTGCGGCTCATCGCTATGATGAGGACGACCGCGATGCCCAATGGCATTTCTGGGGTCGGCTATGGCGCGAGCGACATTGCGGCGCTGACCGCGGGGGCGGCTCAGCAGAAGCGCCTGCTCGACAACGCGCCGATCGCCAGCGACGTCGGCGTTCTGGAAAGCCTCTACCGGGCCGCCTTGTCCTACTGGTAGAGCGGCTGCTACAAGCGAACAAAAGATCGACAAAGTAATGCGCTAGAAGCGGGGACACGGCGATGAGCAAGACGGCCTGGATCGGTCTCGGCGTGATGGGCTTTCCCATGGCGGGGCACCTCAAGAATTGCGGTCATGAGGTTACGGTGTACAACCGCACCGCCAAGATCGCGGATAAGTGGGTGCGCCAGTACGGCGGCAAGAAGAGGAAGACCCCGCGCGAGGCTGTCGAAGGTGCCGAGTTGGTCTTCTCCTGCGTGGGCAATGACAACGATCTGCGCAGCGTGACATTGGGCGAAGATGGCATCTTCGCCGGCATGAAGAAGGGTGCGATCTACGTCGATCACACGACGGCATCGGCCGATGTCGCCCGCGAGCTGGCGGCCGCTGGCAAGGAGCGCGGCATCCAGGTCATCGACGCTCCTGTCTCGGGCGGCCAGGCGGGCGCCGAGAAGGGCATGCTGACCGTGATGTGCGGCGGCCAGAAAAAGGCTTTCGACAAGGCCAAGCCGGCGATCCAGACTTACGGCAAGGCCGTTACCCTGATGGGAGAAGCCGGTGCCGGGCAGCTCACCAAGATGGTCAACCAGCTTTGCATCGCCGGCCTGGTCCAGGGCCTCGCCGAGGGTATGGCTTTCGGCAGCCGCTCTGGACTCGATATGAAGAAAGTGATCGACGTCATCTCGAAGGGTGCTGCCCAGTCCTGGCAGATGGACAACCGCGCCCACACCATGTGCAAGGGTGAGTTCAAGTTCGGCTTCGCCGTCGACTGGATGCGCAAGGACCTCGCCATCTGCCTTGACGAGGCGCGCCGCAATGGCGCGCGCCTGCCGGTTGCCGCCCTGGTCGATCAGTTCTATGCCCAGATCCAGGCGCGCGGCGGCAACCGCTGGGATACCTCGAGCCTGATGCACCTGCTGACGAAGGAATAGGGTTTCAGCGCGTTTCGCGTGCTTTCACTGCCTGCCAGGCAGCTTCCTGTATTTCCAGGTTGACCTCGGCCGGGTTACGGCCCTGGGTTCGTAGCAGTGTTTCCATAGCCCGGAAGCGCGCCTCGAACTTGGCGTTGCCCCGCCTGAGCGCCGCCTCGGCGTCGAGCTCGAGATGGCGGGCCAGATTGACCAGCGCGAAGAGCAGGTCGCCGAGCTCTTCCTCGACCTTAGCGGGCTCGGCACCTTTCTTGATCTCCGCCTTCAGTTCAGCAACTTCCTCCGCGATCTTATCGAAGACCGGCAGGACGTCGGGCCAGTCGAAGCCAACTCGCGATGCGCGGGCCTGAAGCTTGGCCGCGCGCAGCAGCGCCGGAAAGCCCAGAGCTACGCCGTCGAGCGCGCTCGGATCCTGGCCGCTGGAGGCGGCCTTGGCAGCGCGCTCGTCTTGCTTCTGCTGTTCCCAAGCCCTGGTTTGGACAACCGCGCTCTCGATGCTTTCGCCGCCGAAGACGTTAGGATGGCGTCGCTCCATTTTGGCAGCGATGGTCGCGGCGACTTGGGCGAAGTCGAAATAGCCGGCTTCCTCGGCCATGCGGGCGTGGAACACCACCTGGAGGAGGAGGTCGCCAAGCTCCTCCTTGAGCGCCCCCATGTCGTCGCGGGCGATGGCGTCGGCGACTTCATGAGCTTCCTCGAGCGTATAGGGGGCGATCGAGGCGAAATCCTGCTCCAGGTCCCAAGGACAGCCGCCGTCGGGATCGCGCAGCTTCGCCATGACTTCGACCAGGCGACGGATAGCAGCCGCGGCATCTGCGGGTAGCGTGGCCCCTATGGAAGAGTCGTCGTTCATTGCCGGCGGACCATCGCAAGGCAGGAGCGGCTCAGCAAGGCCTGTGGACGCAAGCTCGGAAGAGGCCGCGAAGCCGGCCATGCGGTGTCAGCCTAAGGCAACACGACTCGCGCATAAGATATATTATGGAAAATATTGGACAACCGGAACCAAGGCTGCCGCTTGGACGCGGCATAATCGGAGATCTGGGCGTGGTCGCCAGCATGCCCGGCTGCTGTGGAGCCACCAGATTGGCAATCAAAAGCAATCCACGGTCGGATAGTCCGCTCGGCCAGGTCTTTGTAC
>JBOHKJ010000344.1:0-2094 GCA_050728975.1 Kiloniellales bacterium
GGTAGGCGCCACGCCCGGCCAGGGGCGGCGCCGCCAGCTCCGGGTCGCGCCGGCGGTCCTGGGTCCAGCGGTGATGCTCCAGGTGGAAGGCGCGGAAGTAGTTGGCCGGCAGCAGCAGCAAGAAGCCGCAGAAGGTCGCTACCAGATCGCTGAGCGTCCGGCTGCGGAAGGCGGTGCGGTGGACGGTTTCGTGGAGTGGCGCGAAAAGGAATGTCAGAATCACCGCTGTGGCCAAGACAGCCGACAGGAGCCACGGCGTTCCCCGGGCGTGGTGGATGGCGAGCCAGCCGAGACCGAGGGCAGCGAGGTGCAGCAGGAACCGGCTTGCACCGCGCGCATCCGAACGGTGTGACAGCGCCTTCAGCGCGCTCTTGTCCAACTCATAGCTGCCGTCCAAGCAATCCCTCCCGCCTCCTGGGCTCGATTTCCCACGACGCTGCAGATCGATTTGCCCTCATGCAAACAGATCGAAACCCTCGGCGATCTCCGCAAGGGACTCTTAGGGGATTCTGTCGCAACAGAGGGTTCCAGCGCCGGCGGTCTCTGGCAAGACCCGCACGTCCTGACAGCGCGGCGGCTTCGGGTTAAGCTCGGCCCCGCTGCGCCGGGACGGCTCTCGCTATAACTTCAACAATTTCTCGTAACAAGCTGAAGTGGCTTCATTAACATTGCTAGGTAGCGGCACCGCCTTGGCCCTGGCTGGCGGGCTGGCGGGCTATCTGGGCCTGCTGGCCCTGCTCTATTTCTCTCAGACCAGCCTTCTCTATCCGGCGAGCCGCGAGGCACCCGACCCGGCGCTGGCCGAAGCTGCCGGCCTCCGGACGATCGAAACGCTGAGCGCGGACGGTCTCAAGCTGCACCACTGGTACAAAGCGCCGCCGCAAGGCGCGCTGCTGGTCGTGGTCTTCCACGGCAACGCCGGACACCGTGGGGACCGCCTCGCCAAGTACCGCTTCTTCGTCGAGGCCGGGTACGGCCTGCTGCTGGCCGGCTATCGCGGCTATGGCGACAATCCCGGCAGCCCGAGCGAGCCGTACTTCATCGCCGACGGACGCGCCTTGATCCAATGGCTGCACGGGCAGGGGATCGCGCCCGAGCGCCTGGTGCTCTACGGGGAGTCCCTCGGCTCCGGTGTCGCCGTGGCGCTTGCCGCCGAGCGACCGGTCAAAGCGATCGTGCTGGAAGCGCCCTTTACGTCGATCGCAGCGACGGCACAGCATCACTACTGGTACCTGCCGGCCAAGTGGCTGGTGCGCGACCCCTGGAACTCGCTTGCGCGGATCGCCAAGGTGAGCGTGCCGGTCATGGTGCTGCACGGCGCCCGCGACCGCACGGTGCCGCAATTCATGGGGCGCGCGCTGCTGGCGGCGGTACCGGGCCCCAAGCAGGGCTTCTTTCCCGACGCGGCCGGCCACGTCGATCTCTTCGATTACGGCGCGGCAGACGAAGTTGTGAGCTTCCTGCGCGGGCTCGATTCGCTGGGCAACTAAGCGCGCCGCTCGCTTTCCGCGTTTACTGCGGCGAGTGCGTCGGGCGTGTCGATGTCAACCAGCACCGCGTTGTCGGGCATCGGCACCTCGGCCACCAGCTCCTGGTTCTGGCCGATCACGCCTCGTCCACCAAGGTCACCCGAGACGGTCATCAGCTCCGGGAAGAAGCGCCTGGCGAAGAGCACAGGATTGCCACGCTTGCCCTGCCAGGTAGGAAGGCAGATGGCGCGCCCTTCGAGCGGATTGAAGGCGGCAATCAGACGATCCAGCACTTCGGCGCCGACCGCCGGCATGTCGGCGAGGCAGACGATGGCTCCGTCGATATCCTCCGGCAGTGCGGCGAGGCCAGCCTTGAGCGAGGTTGCGAGCCCCGCAGTGTAATCCGGATTGTGAACCGTCGCGATCTCGAGCCCGGCGAGCGCGCGAGCCACGCGTTCCGCCTCGTGGCCGGTCACCGCGATCGCCGGGCGTGCTTGCGATGCCAGCAGCGCGCGTCCGGCGCGAGCCACCATCGGCTCGCCGCCGACATCGGCCAGCAGCTTGTTGACCGCGCCCATGCGCCGCGACTGGCCGGCGGCGAGCAGCAGCGCGGCGACCCTAGGCG
>JBOHKJ010000345.1:0-1554 GCA_050728975.1 Kiloniellales bacterium
CGGAGGATCAGTCCACGGCCTCTTCCGCTTCCTCCGCGGTCTCGTCGACCGCCTCGCCGGTCTCCTCGGCGGCATCCTCGACCGGGCTGTCGTCGCACGCCGCGATCAGGGCGAGCGGCGTCAGCAGAACGAGCATGGCAAGGCATTTCCTTAACCAGATCATGGCCATCTCCTGGCAAGCTAAGTTAAAAGTTAAACTCCAGCGCTGCCCACCGAACGCGCAAGGGGCGCCCGAGGTTCCCGAAGGGCTCGAGGAAGCCGAGGCGGAGACGTCGCGTCGCTTGCCGCGGCGGCTCAGGTCGGCACCGCGACCTTCATCCGCAAGGCGCGCGGTAGCGGCCAGCGGCTCACTGGACGACGATGACCATCCGCGCGCCGCCGCGGACCAGCTGCAGGATGATCGGCTGGCGCATCGTCGAGCAAGCGGACCAGCCCCGGCGCATCCCGGCAGGGCTGGCCGGCCGCCTGGGGATCTCCACCGCGAGAGCTGGACAGGCAAGTCAACAAGACGACATGGAGGTGCCCGTCGGATCGGCGGGTGGCGCGAAGCGCCGCGGAGCCCGGACCCCCGGCCCACCATCGATCGTGGGTTGACCCGACGGCTCGCCGGCGTCGCGGCGGGGTACCCCCGGCGCAAGCACCGGGAGCCGGCCAAGCGACAAAGCCAAGTCATTGAAACTTCATGGTAATATTGGGCGCATCGTGACGAAATTGGCTTCGTTTCGCGGTTTTTTTTGTTGCGCCGATTCCCTTTGCGCGCCTTCGTACCATCGCCACTGTCACCTCTCCAGCCAGGAAGCAAACCTCCAACGTACCACGGTCCAGGAAAATTTTCCACGCCTCCTCGATCGCAGGATGGAGGCCGTCGCGGTGTGCACGCCGAGGGCGCCGAGGCGTTCCGGCGCCGCTTCGCGCTCCATCTCGACCCGGGTTGGGCCCTTGCCCCTTGGGCCGCACGGCTGCGACATCGCGAGCGCCGGCCGCGCTCTTGCGACCTTCGCGTGAACGCTTTCTTAACCTTGATGCTTTAGCAATCTCGAGCGTGGCTCGGTGGGAATCCGTCGCCGCGCCCGAGAATCTGGCCGGCCTCCTTGCCACGATCCGGAAGGGTGTCAAACCAGGGTTAACGAAGAATGAAGCTCGGGAGCGACCGGGAGGGGAATCTTCCCGGCACGATCGCGTGGATCGCGCTGCCGAGGCCGCCGCGGTGGGCACGCCGGTGTCGAGGCGACCCGCGGCGCTTTGTGGGGCCACTCGAACCGATCGCCGTCCAACCGCGAGGGCGCGATGAAGACGGACGATGAGTCGTTAATCACGGAGGTAGCGCCGTGATTTCTCAGCCGGGTTTTCGTGTGGTGTTTTGAGGCGACTCGGTTCGGTGCTCGCAGTGCGGGGAGTTGTAAAGCCAAGATGACTGCCGGACCGAGAAGGCGCCGGCGCCGACGGACTGGCTCGAAGCGCGCCGCTACCTGAGCATGGATGATTTGCGGGAGCATAAGAAGGAGGCCCTGCGCATGGCGGCCTCACCCCAACCAACCGCCCTGTGGACAACGC
>JBOHKJ010000346.1:0-25403 GCA_050728975.1 Kiloniellales bacterium
GACGGATTCTTCAGCAGCCTGCTAGCCGAACTCCTCTTCCTCCGCGGCCTCCCGCTCGGCCTTCTTCTTCTCGACCATGCGCGCCATCACGATCGAGATTTCGTAGAGCAGGAGAATCGGGATAGCGAGGCTGATTTGGCTGATCGGATCGGGCGGCGTGAGCACTGCGGCCGCGATGAAGACGCCGACGATGGCATAGCGCCGCTTGGCCGCCATGCCCTTGGCGGTGGCGAGGCCGGCGCGTGCAAGCAGCGTCATCACCACCGGAAGCTGGAAGCAGAGACCGAAGGCGAAGATCAGCGTCATCAGGACCGAGAGGTATTCCGCGACCCGCGGCTCGAGCTCGATCGGCAGCGCATCCGGCCCGCCGGGTGTCTCGAAGTTGAGGAAGAAGCGCGCCGCCAAGGGGAAGATCAAATAGTAGACCAGTGCGCCGCCCGTGAAGAACAGCACCGGTGTCGCCACCAGGAAGGGCGCAAACGCCTTCTTCTCGTGCTTGTAAAGGCCGGGTGCCACGAACAGCCAGAGCTGGCTCAGGAAGATCGGGCAGGCGATGAAGGCTGCTGCGAAAAAAGCCACCTTGATGTACGTGAAGAAGACCTCGAGCAGGTTGGTGAAGATCATGCGCCGCGCCCGATCGGTGACGTCATGCGCTTCCATTGCGTCGCCCAGGGGAGCCGAGAGGAACGCGAAGAGCTGCTCGGCGAAATAGAAGCAGACCAGGAAGGTCACGAAGAGCGCCAGCACGCTGTAGATCAGCCGCTTCCTCAGCTCGACCAGATGATCGAGCAGCGGCATCTTGTTCTGCTCGGGCGAGTCGTCGGGCTCCGGTGCGGACTTTTTCTTCGCGGCTTCGGCCATCTCAGGTGCCTTTGCGCGCGGTGGCGCCTGCCTCGTCCTTGTCCGTTCTGTCCCCGGTGTCCTCCGCTTTCTTCTCGGCTACCGGTTTGGCGATCTCGCCGCCGCCGAGGCTGTGGCTCGGCGCAGTCTGGCTTGGGTGCTCGATCACCGTGGCCTTCTGCGGCGGGCGCTCCTCGTCGTCGCGATCGACGCCGCGCTTCAGATTCCGCGCTTCCTGGTCGAGCTCGCCGCCGGGGTCAACGGTATCGGCGATCGCCTTCTTCGGATCGAAGCGCGTCGCCTCCTGCAGGGTCTTGCGCGCCTCGTCGAGCTCGGCTTCACGCACCATGTCGTCGAGTCCGGATTGAAACTCGCGCGCCATGCCACGCACCTTGCGCATCATCAAGGCAAGGGTGCGTAAGAGTCCCGGCAGCTCTTTGGGCCCGATGACGACGAGTGCGACCAGCGCAATCACCGCCATCTCGGCCCAACCGATGTCGAACATGGCAGCGCCTCGAGACGAAAGCCGGTGGCGGACAGGCTAGCCGGCGAAGCGGCGGATCAGCCGTTGGCGGCCTTGTCCTTGCGTTCCCCGGCCGCCGCTGACGCTTCGTTGCGGGCGATCGTCTTGGGATCGTCCTCCTCGGCGTCGTCGGCCGCGGCTGCCGCCTTCTTTTTTTCGTCTTCCTTGAGGCCTTTCTTGAAGGCGTTGATGCCCTGACCCATGTCCCGCATCAGCTTGGGGATCTTGCCACCGCCGCCGAACAGGATCAGCACGACCGCCAGCACGATCAGCCAATGCCAGATGCTAAAACTTCCCATCAGAGGGATCTCCCACCAAGGCTTTGTTGCTCTGTTGGGGCGGACTATCGCAAAAAGCCCAGGCAGCCGCAACGCTTGGCCGGATGCCACCGGGCCCCGGAATCGGCCCCGATTTCGGGCCTTAACCCTTGTTGGGAAAGATAAAGCTCTGTTGGCGGTCGAGACGGATCGCGACCCCGGTCCCCTCGGGAGGCAGGAAGCGGCCCGGGGCCCGGGCATGGAGGTGCAGTTCCCGCCCCTCTCCGGTCGGCAGGCTGAGGTGGACCAGGCTGCTGCGGCCGAGCAGACGTGCCGCGATGACCCGCGCCACCAGGGGCTCCCCGGCCGGGACCGCATCGACCATCCGCAGCAGGACCGCTTCGGACCGGATCAGCACCTCGACCTCGGTGCCGTCGGCTAGCTCGCGGGCCAGCAGGGTCCCCATGGGGGTGTCGACCCGGCCGTCGCGAACCACCCCGGTCAGCCGGTTGGTCTCGCCGAAGAAACTGGCCACGAAGGCGTCGACCGGGTGGTAGTAGAGCTCGGCGGGAGGGCCCAGCTGGATGAGGCGCCCGGCGCGCATCACGGCGATGCGGTCGGCCATGAACATCGCCTCTTCCGGGTCGTGAGTGACCATCAGGGTGGCCGCGCCGCTGTTCTTCAACAGATGCAATGTCTCGTCGCGCACCTGCTTGCGCAGCCGCTCGTCGAGGCCGGAAAAAGGCTCGTCCAGGAGCAGCACTGGCGGCTGCGGCGCCAGCGCACGGGCCAGCGCGACCCGCTGCTGCTGGCCGCCGGAGAGGGTATGAGGAAAGGCCGGGGCATAGTCGGACATGCCGACCTGGCGCAGCGTGGCAGCCACCCGCCGCTCCCGTTCGGCCACCGGCATGCGCCTCAGCCCGAAGCCGACATTCGCTGCCACCGAAAGATGGGGGAACAGCGCATAGTCCTGAAACAGCAAGCCGACGCCACGGGTTTCCGGCGGGGTGTCGTGGCTGGCGTCGGCGACCAGCCGGCCGGCCACCTTGACCTGTCCCTCCTGGAGCCGCTCCAGCCCGGCTGCGAGCCTGAGCGCAGTGGTCTTCCCGCAGCCGGAGGGTCCCAGAAGGCACACCAACTCGCCCGGCAACACGCCGAGCGTCAAGTCCTCGACAGCACGAAGCCTGCCGTAGGAATGGCCGACTGCTTCGAGGGAGAGCGCCGCCTGTCCCGCCGACGCTAGGGCACCCGGCGGCTTGCGCCGCTCTTGCCGTTCTTGTCGAACCGCGTTACCGGGGCCGCTGTCAGGCGTGCCGGCAAGATCAGCCACCGCTGGCCCGGCTGTCACTGCGCCGCCGGCGGGTCAGCTCGGCGGGCCGGTCGAGCGCGTCCTCAAGCTCGGCTGCCTCCCCTCCCAAAGGCGGCTCGACCAGGTTCTCGCCGAAGTCCTCGGCCAGAGCCTCTTCGACGGAGATCTCGTCCTCGTCACCCTCGCCATCGGTTTCCGCGGCCCCGAGGTCGCCCCGGGCACCGAGTGCGGCGATCGCCGGCCGGGCATCGATCAAGCCGGCGGCCTTCAGCTCCTCGATGCCCGGCAGGGCGTCCAGGGATTCGAGGCCGAAGTGGTCGAGAAAGGCATCGGTGGTGCCCCAGGTAACCGGCCGGCCGGGGGTCTTGCGGCGCCCTTTCGGCTTGATCCAGCCGGCTTCCAGCAAGGTATCGAGCGTTCCCTTGGACTGGGTGACGCCGCGCACCTCTTCGATTTCGGCTCGGGTGATCGGCTGGTGATAGGAAATGATGGCCAGAGTCTCGATCGCCGCTCGCGACAGCTTGCGATTGACGGTGCTCTCGATCTTCATCTGAGAGGCGAGGTCGGGGGCGGTACGGAAGGCGAAGCGCCCGCCGGCCTGAACCAGAGCCACGCCGCGGTTGGCGTAGAGCTGCATCAGCTCGGTGATCAAGTCGTCGACCTCGGCCTCCTCCGGCAGATGGCGGCGCAGCTGGTCGCGGGTAAGCGGCTCGGCGGAGGCGAAGAGCACCGCCTCGATCAAGCGCAGTTGCTGAAAGCGATCGCTGGTCACTGGACCTCCACGGGCTTTTCCTTGGCCTGGTGCACCTGAATCTGGCCGAAGGGCGTATCTTGGCGTAGGCGCAGCTGGCCGCGTCGACACATCTCGAGCGCGGCGGCGAAGGTGGCGGCGACCGTGCTGCGCCAATAGATTCCGCCGCGAATGTCGGGCGGCAGAAAGCTGGCCAGCGTGCGCCAGCCGGGCGTCTCGCCCAGCAGCCGCCCGAGCCGCTCGATCGCGGCGTCGACGGTGTAGAGCTCTTGCGGAGCGATCCGCAGCGCCTTGGCCCGGGTCGGGCCGCGGCTGCGCGAATAGGCACGCAACAGATCGTAGAGGCTGGCGGAATAGCGGGTCTTGGTGACGACCCGTAGCGGTTCCGGCGCACCGCGGCGGAACACCTCGCTGCCGAGCTGCGGAAGGGCCAGGATCTTGGACCCGGCATCGCGCATTGCCTGCAGGCGCTGCATCTGGAAGCGCAGCGCGGCTGCCATCTCGGCGCCGCTCGGCTCGCCCTCCTCCGACTCCAGATCGGGCAGCAGGAGGCGCGATTTGAGGTAAGCCAGCCAGGCCGCCATCACCAGATAGTCGGCGGCCAGCTCCAGCCTCAGGTGGCGAGCGGCGCGGATGAACTCCAGGTACTGGTCGGCAAGGGCCAGGATCGAAAGCCGCGTCAGATCGACCTTCTGGTCGCGCGCCAGGTCGAGCAGAACGTCGAGCGGGCCCTCGTAACCTTCGAGGTCGACCAGAAAGCGGCTGTCCGGCGGCGCGGC
The DNA here is from genome assembly GCA_050728975.1 of Kiloniellales bacterium. Taxonomy (GTDB): domain Bacteria; phylum Pseudomonadota; class Alphaproteobacteria; order Kiloniellales; family JBOHKJ01; genus JBOHKJ01. The sequence goes on from JBOHKJ010000346.1 coordinate 4,460, forward strand.
TCTTGCCTCCTCGAAGGGTTCGGTTTCGCTCATCAGCCTAGTCCCCTAGAACAGGTTCGCCAGCGCCGCAAAGAACGGCATCATCCACTGCATCGGAACCCAAACGATCCAATAGAAGACATTCAGGTCGACTCCGAGCTGCCGGCCAACGAAGGGTAACACGAAGATCGCCAGGAGGATGATGCCAAGACCGTAGCGCTCGAGCCGTGCCAGCGGATAGGCGAGCTCTTTCGGCAGCAGGCCTACTGCGACCCTCCCGCCATCCAGCGGTGGCAAAGGAAGCATGTTAAATATCGCCAGCAATATGTTGATATAGATCATGTTATGTAGATTCTGCATGAGCCAATTCCCGGCCTCGCCGGGGACCCATCGCGCAAAGTTGAAAAGCAGTGCCGCGCACACGGCCAGTGCGAAGTTGATGCCCGGCCCGGCCGCAGCCACCAGCACCATGTCGCGCCGTGGGTTGTTCAGCCGATGGAAGGCCACCGGTACCGGCTTGGCCCAACCGAAAAGAAACGGCACGCGGAGCAGCAGCAGCGCGGCGGGAAGGATAATGGTTCCGACCGGATCGATGTGGCGCAGCGGATTGAAGGTGACGCGGCCGCGCAGATAGGCGGTGTTGTCGCCGAGCCGCCAGGCGACAAAGCCATGGGCCGCCTCATGAAACGTGATCGCGATGAGGACCGGAATCACCCAGACAGACGCCGTCTCGACGATCTGCCGCACGTCCATGTCGAAACCCATCATGGCCGGTGCCTACGCGGTCCCAAGCAGGCCGTCAAGCTGACGCGCTAGCTGGACCGGTTCGGCCGGCTCCGGAGCCACGATGGTGGCGAGCGCCACAGCGAGCCGCGTTTCGCGCTCCGTCGGCAGATCGGGCGTGACCTCGGCGACCGCCTCCATTTCCGCACGCTTGCCGTTGCAGTGGAGAACGATGTCGCAGCCGGCGGCGAGCGACGCCTCGGCGCGCGTGCGATAGCTGCCGCCGAGCGCCGCCATCGACAGGTCGTCGGTCATCAGCAGGCCGTCGAAGCCCATCCAGTCGCGGATCACCTCCCGCACGACGATCGGCGACAGCGTCGCGCAGCGCTCCGCATCGAGCGCGGTGTAGAGCACGTGTCCGGTCATCCCGAGCGGAAGATCGGCGAGCGCCTTGAATGGCCGGAAGTCGCTCGCCTCCAGCTCGGCGCGCGACGCCGCCACCTCGGGCAGTGCGAGATGGCTGTCGGCGAGCGCACGGCCGTGGCCCGGCAGATGCTTGATCACCGGCAGCACGCCGCCGGCCGCCAGCCCTTCGGCCTGAGTCCGGCCGAGCAGGCCTACGATCTCCGGGTCATGAGAGAAAGCGCGATCGCCAATCACCTCGTGGGCGCCGGGGAATCGCAGATCGAGTAGCGGCACGCAGTCGACGGTGATGCCAAGCTGGCGCAGCTCCGTCGCCAAGAGGCGACCGTTGATGGCTGCAGCATGGCATGCCAGCTCGCGGTCGCGGCTGGCGAGCGCGCCGAAGCGCGCGGCGGCCGGCGCGGCGCGCCAAAGCGGCGGCTTCAACCGCTGTACGCGCCCGCCCTCCTGGTCTATCAAGATCGGCAGGAGGTCGCGCCCGACACTGGCCTTCAGCTCGGCCACCAGTTGCCTGATCTGGCTCGGCTCCTCGAGGTTCCTCAGGAAGAGGATGAAGCCGGCGGGGTCGACGGCACGGAAGAATTGCTGTTCCCAGTCGGTCAGGCTCGGCCCTTCGCAGCCGAATATGACTGCGCGCATTCCGGGTCAGCGGATAACGACCAGGCAGTCCTGCTGCTTGGCCTTGAGCGCCGCGCAGAGCTCTTCCGCGGCGGCGCGGTCGGCGAAGGGGCCGCCTTGCACCCGATAGAACACGCCGCGTTCGCCAAGATCGGCCCGTTCGATCGTGAGCGAGAGCGCGGCCAGTTCGCTCGGGTGCGTGTCCTTCAAGCGCTCCCAGGCGATCTTTGCATTGTCCTCGCTCTTGAGCGAAGCGAACTGCACCAGCACGCCGCCACGCGCGGCCGCGGCCTGTGGAGCCGAGGCCGGCGCCTCGGGGGTAGCCTGCGCCGAAACCGGAGGCGCTGCGGTTTCTACCGCGTCCGCTGAAGCCTGAGGCGGCGGCTCGTTCAAGGCTTGGGAGAGTGCGGCCGAGACTTCCGGCGTTGCCTTCGGCGCCGGGGCGCTCGGCTCGGGGGCGCTCGGCGGCGCTTCCGAAATCGCCGCTTCTGGCGGGGGCGGTGCTGTTGCAGTTTGGCCGGCGGTCGCTGTGTCGGTATCGGGTGCCGGAGCGCTTGACGCCGGCGCAGCCGGCGCCGGGGCGTCGGCAGCCGGAGCGATTGGCTCCACCGCGAGGGCTTGTGGATCCTCGGGCGGCGGCAAGAGGCGTTCGACCTGCGGCTCCCCAGGGTTCGGCGTAATCTGGTTGAGCACCAGCTTGTCTTGATACGGCACCTCGAGGCCGCCCGGACTTTCCGGCCGCATCTTTTCGGCGCCGGGTTCGGGCTCGATCACCGGCAAGCTGGCGGTCGGCACTTCGCCGACGCTCCATGTGTAGGAGTACCAGAGCAGGCCGCAGAACAGCAGCAGCACCAGGAGAGCGAGCGTCATCGGCAGGTAGCGTCGGTGACGGTGCCGCCGCAGATGGCGCAAGTCGGGTTCCGGATGATGGATACCGTAGCGGCTCTCGACCTCCGGCGACGCGGGCGGCGGCGGGAGCGGCCGTGGGCCTCTCGCAAGGGATCGCGGATCGTCGGCCATCAGCGCATTTCCTCGACCGGTTTGACGCCGAAGATTCCAAGCCCCGAGGCGATCACGAAAGCCACCCCCTGGACCATGGCCAGCCGGGCGGCGGTCAGCGCCGGCTCGCCGGGAATCAGGAATCGCAGACTGGTCTCCTCCTTGCCTTTGTTCCACAAGCCGTGGAAGGCCGCCGCCAGATCGTTGAGATAGAAGGCGACCCGGTGCGGCTCATGAGCCTCGGCAGCGCTCTCGAGCAGGCGCGGCCAGCCGGCCATCAGCTTCATCAGACCAAGCTCGTCGCGGTCGGTCAAGAGATTGAGGGGTCCATTGGCCAGACCCACTGCATCTTGTTGTATTTGCGGGAATTCCTCTCGTGCGTGGCGGAGGACCGAGGAGGCCCGGGCGTGAGCGTATTGGACATAAAAGACCGGATTGTCGCGACTCTGCTCCATCACCTGCTGGAGGTCGAAGTCGAGCGGCGCGTCGTTCTTGCGGATCAGCATGATGAAACGCACCACATCCTTGCCGACCTCGTCGATGACCTCGCGTAGCGTAACGAAGGTGCCGGCGCGCTTCGACATCTTCACCTGTTCGCCGCCGCGCAGCAGTCGCACCAGCTGACAGAGCTTGATGTCGAGCTTGGCTTGGCCGTCGGTGAGCGCCTTCACAGCCGCGGCCATGCGCTTCACGTAGCCGCCATGGTCGACACCGACGACATCGATCATGGTCGTGAAGCCGCGCCGGTACTTGTCGAGGTGATAGGCCATGTCGCCGGCGAAATAGGTCCAGCTGCCGTCCGACTTGGCGAGTGGCCGGTCCATATCGTCGCCGAATTGACTTGCCTTGAAGAGCAGTTGCGGCCGCGGCTCCCAATCCTCGGGCGTCGCGCCTTTCGGCGGCTCGAGTACGCCGGTGTAAAGCAGTCCGCGATCCTGGAGCGTCTCGACGACCCGCTCGACGCCGCCGGTCTCGACCAATGCGCGTTCCGACGAAAAGACATCCTGCCGGATGCCGAGCGCGGCGAGGTCGTCGCGGATCAGCTCCATCATGGAGTCGATCGCGAAGCCGCGCAGCTCTGGCAGCCATTCCTCCTCCGGACGGCCTCGCCATTTGGCGCCGTCGCGCTTGGCGAGCGCCGCGCCGGTACCCTTCAGGTAGCCGCCGGGATAGAAGCCCGAGGGAATCTCGCCGATGTTTTCGCCGAGCGCCTCGCGATAGCGCAGATAGGCCGAGCGCGCGAGGACGTCGACCTGGGCACCGGCGTCGTTGATGTAGTACTCGCGGGTCACCGCAAAGCCGGCGCGCGCCAGCAGCGCTGCCAGCGCATCGCCGTAAACGGCGCCGCGCGCGTGACCGACCGTGAGCGGCCCAGTCGGGTTGGCCGAGACGTATTCGACATTGACCGCCTGCCCTCGCCCCAGATCGCAGCTTCCGTAATCGCTGCCGGCACGCAGCAGGCCGGCGAGCGTCGCCTGCCAGAAGGCCGGCTCGATCCGCAGATTGATGAAGCCCGGTCCCGCCACCTCCGCGCCGATCACCTCGCTGCGCGCTCCTAGCCGCGCCGCCAGCACCTCGGCCAGCTTGCGCGGGTGCACACCGGCCGGCTTGGCCAGCACCATGGCAGCGTTGGTCGCGAGATCGCCGTGGGCAGGGTCGCGCGGCGGCTCGACCGCGACCCGCGCCAGATCGAGCCCGGCGGGAAGCTCGCCGGCCGCGATCGACTCTTCGATCAGAGTTGCAACGATATCACGGTAGTATTTGAAACAGTTCATAGATTTCGCTCTTGGCCACTCGGCAACTGCAGTCTGCGATGCTCCGCTATCGCAAAGCGGTCGGTCATCCCTGCGACGTAATCGGCCACGATGCGCGCCCGTTCGGCACCCCGGACCCGTGCCGCCGGCGCGCGCCAGTCGGGCGGCAAGCGGTCCGGCTCGGCCTGATAGACCCGGAAGAGATCGCGGACCACGCGGCGCGCCCGCTTTGCCATGCGGTTCACCTTGCCGTGGCGGTACATTCGTTCGAAGAGGAAGCTTTTCAAGGCACGGGCGTTCTCGCCCATCGGCCTGGAAAAGGCAACGACCGGCTCGGCCAAATCGCGAACGGCCTGTGCATCGGCGGGCATGGCCTCGGCCAAACGGCGCCGGCTCTCGGCCAGAAGGTCGTTCACCAGCCTGTCGATCAGGCGCCGCACCGCCTCGTTGATCCGGCGCGGCGGGTCGAGCCGGCCATGAGCCGCCTCGACCTCGGCGAAGGCATCGCCTACCAACGGCACCGCCGCGATGTCTTCTATGGAGAACAGTCCGGCCCGCAGACCGTCGTCAATATCGTGGGTGTTATAGGCGATGTCGTCGGACAGCGCCGCGACCTGGGCCTCGACGCCCGGCTGGCTATGGAGCTCGAGGGAGAAGCCGCGGTCGAACTGCGCAATGGTGGGACGCAGTGCCTTGTCCGGGCAAGTATTGGCGCCGGTCAGCGGGCCGTTGTGCTTGACCACGCCTTCGAGCGTCTCCCAGGTCAGGTTAAGGCCGTCGAAGCCGGCGTAGCGCTTTTCCAGCAGCGTCAACACCCGAAAGGTCTGCTCGTTGTGGTCGAAGCCGCCAAAGGGGCGCATCTCGGCATCGAGCGCCTCCTCTCCGGGATGGCCGAAAGGCGGATGGCCGAGGTCGTGCGCCAATGCCAATGCCTCGGCCAGGTCCTCGTTCGACTGCAAAGCGCGAGCGATCGAACGGGCGATCTGCGCCACTTCCAGCGAGTGGGTGAGCCGGGTGCGATAGTAGTCGCCCTCGTCGTAGACGAAGACCTGGGTCTTGTTCATCAGCTTGCGGAAGGCGCCGGAGTGGAGGATCCGATCGCGGTCGCGCTGAAAGCAGCTTCGGGTCGGGCTCTCGGCCTCGGCGACGGGGCGGCCGCGCGATTCCTCCGGGCGCGCCGCATAGGCAGCCGGCCGGGGCGTAAAGGCGCCGGGATCCGTGGCGGCAGGACGGGGCAGCGAGGCCGGCATGGTTAAAGGACTTTCGGTCGCGATTCCCGCACCCTACATAGAAAGACCGGGCCTTTCACAAGGAATCGGAGCCTTTCCGCGGGGCTGTCGGATGGCCGGGCCCCAAGGGCGCAGACTGTGCTATAGTCACCAGATGGAGCGCGATGTGGATTCGATGAACGAGGTAAGCCCGGCGGCCGGCCAGCGCCAGGTATTTCTGACCGCAAGCGCGGCCAAGCGCGTGAGCCAGCTGCTGGCGGCCGAAAGCCAGCCGAATCTGATGCTGCGGGTCGCCGTTTCCGGCGGCGGGTGCAGCGGCTTCCAGTATGGCTTCTCCTTCGACGACACGCTGGGCGCCGAAGACCGCACGTTCATGCGCGACGGCGTCACGCTGGTGATCGACGAGGCTTCGCTCGACCTTCTGGCCGGGGCAGAAATCGATTTCGTCGAGGAGCTGATCGGCGCCTCCTTCAAGATCAACAACCCCAACGCCTCCTCCTCCTGCGGCTGCGGCTCGTCCTTCTCGGTCTGAGGCGCGCGCAAAGCACGGTTGGTTCCGGCGGCTCGCCTGTGGTCAGATAAGCCTCTCTCGGCGACCCCGCGGAACACCGATGGTCAAGATCGCCACCTGGAACGTCAATTCGATCAAGGCGCGGCTCGTCAACGCTCTGGCCTGGGTCGAGGCGCAAAAGCCCGACGTCCTGCTGCTGCAGGAAATCAAGTGCATCGACGACAACTTCCCGCGCCTCGAGTTCGAAGCGCTGGGGTACAAGGTCGAGTCCCACGGTCAGAAGACCTACAACGGGGTCGCGATTCTGTCGAAGTCGAAGATCGAGGCGGTACGGCGCGGCCTGCCCGGCGGCGACGACGACCAGCAGGCGCGCTACATCGAGGCCACGACCTTCGGTCTGCAGGTCGCCAGCATCTATCTGCCGAACGGCAATCCCGTGGGAACCGAGAAATTTTCCTACAAGCTGAAATGGCTGACACGCCTGCGGGGCCATGTCGCCGGCCTGCTGCGGAGCGAGCTGCCGTCCGTTCTGGGCGGCGACTACAACGTGATTCCAGAGCCGCGCGACTGCCACGATCCCGCGGCCTGGATGAGCGACGCCCTTTTCCAGCCGGAGTCGCGGCGCGCCTTGCGATCGCTGATTCATCTCGGTCTCACCGACGCCTTCCGCGGCCTGCATCCGCAAACCGTCGCCTATTCTTTCTGGGACTATCAGGGAAACGCCTTCGCAGCGGACCACGGCATTCGCATCGATCACCTGTTGCTCTCGCCACAGGCCGCCGACCGGCTGTCCGCCAGCGGCATCGACCGCGACGCCCGGGCCAAGGAAAAGGCCTCCGATCACACGCCGGTCTGGTGCGAGCTCGCCGCCGCATGAGCGCGCGACAGCGGCCAGCGGGCTGATGCCTTGTTCCTCCCGCTTCACGACCGCGTCCCGCGCATCCTGATCGCCAGGCCCTGGATCACCTGGGCAATCATCCTGGCCTGCGTCGTCGTGTTCTGGCACGAAGCCGGCGACGCTGCGATCGAGCGCCTATTCTACGGTTACGGCCTAATCCCGGCGTCGCTGACCGGCCAGGCGGAGCTGCCGCCGGTCTTCTACCGAGTGCCGGCGCCGCTGACGCTGCTGACGCACCTGTTCCTGCACGGCAGCCTGATGCACCTCCTCGGCAACATGCTTTATCTCTGGGTGTTCGGCGACAACGTAGAGGATGCGATGGGTCACCGCCGCTTCCTCCTGTTCTATCTGCTATGCGGAATCGCCGCCGGACTGACGCAAGTGGTCTTCGCACCCGACTCGCGCATTCCTACACTGGGCGCCAGCGGCGCCATCTCCGGCGTGCTGGGCGCCTATCTGCTGCTCTACCCGCGCGCCAAGGTGCTGGTACCGATTATCGTCTTTCCGGTTTACCTGCCGGCTTGGCTGCTGTTGATTGCCTGGTTCGGATTCCAGCTTCTCGCCGCCACCGCACCCGAGGCAGCGGCCACCGGTGTCGCTTGGTGGGCGCATGTCGGTGGCTTCGTCGCCGGGCTGCTTCTGGTGGTGCCACTACGCTATGCGACGGTGCCGCTGTTCGGCGGCGGCCAATCGCCGGCGGGGATAAGGTTGAAGCGCCGTGCCGCGCCAGGCGAGGGCCGCGACGACCGCCACCGCCGGGAGGGCCGCCGGCGCGGCCCCTGGGAAGGGTAGCGACGGGGGTCGCGGGAAGTAAGTTACTGCTCGGACGCTTGCGCCTGCGGCACGAAGGTCTGCACCCTGCCTGCCTGCTGCTGCTTGGTCGGCTGCGCGGTCGGTGGCGGGGCATGGAATACCGGCTCGGTGGTGCTCGGTAGATCTCCCTGGAAAGGATTGCGCATCATCACTTGATTTCCGCTGGCTTCGCCCGATTTCATCGCCTCGTGAAGCTGACGCGCAAGGTTCTCGCTCCAGGCCAATCGATAGGCGCGCGGTTCCTCGACTTCGGGCAGCCGCAGCCAAAGATAGATTGCCTCGTCCTCCTTCATCTGAGCCGACAGGACCTCGGCTTCCGTGAGGGCCTTGTGGCTGATCTCCAGGGTGAAGGGCTTCGGGCGCCCCATCAGCGCGACCAGGCTGATGTAGCTCGCGGGCAGGAAGAGCGCCGCGAGAAACAGCGCAAGCAGCTTGGTCCGCAAACGGCGCCGGGACCACAGGCTAAGCGCCGTGATCAGCAGCGCCAGGCCACCGATCGTGACGAAGAGAGCCAGAAGATCGTCCATGATTTTATGACTTTCTGCTCCGCAACGACTTTGGAAGGTCGTGCACGCTGCCCGAGACGATCTTGTGACCCTCGTCGAGCCTGAATCGCACCGCGGTCCGCTCTTCGCCGAGGCGGATCAGATCGACGTCTGTCGAGAGGATCTGTCGCGCCGACTCCTGCGGTCCCGACTTGAGGCTGACGACGAGCTTCACTGGAATCGGCAGCACCTTGGAATTGTTGCGATAGAGATGAAGATTGATCGTGTATTCGCCCGCGGGCAGGCCGCGGCTGTAGGAAACCTCGTAATTGCTGTCGGTGACGTCGGATTCATGGCCGAGGTCGTCGCGCAGCAGGTTGAAGATCAAGCCGCCTTTGTTGGAATACCCGACCGGCCGGTCGCCAGGCGCCTCGACCCAGAGATCGACGTCGGCGTCGATGTTCGTCGGCCAGTGAATTTCGACAATCAGATTGCCGGGCGCCATAATCGAATCTTCGGCGGTCGGCGGGTTGAGGTGCGGCAGGAGCATGATGACGACGGCGACGAAGCCCGCCAGCGCAAGCATGATTACATCGCGAAAGACCGTATCGGCGCTGTCCTCGCCTAGCGAATCAAGGCCGTGCATGGGCTTCACCGAACTCCACGAGGGCGGTGATGAGCTTCACCGTTCCGGTCGCCAGGAGCTGGTAGGTCGCATTGAGCCACAGGTGGAGCAGCGAACCGACCAGAGTGGTGTATAGCGCGGTGTGCATGCCGTCTATCAGCGACGAGACCATCGGTGCGATCGAGCGCACGTCGCCGGAGGTCTCGGGGTTGACGCCTGCCAATGCCATAACAAAGCCGATCACCGTGCCGATCAGGCCGAGCAGCACCAAGCTGCTGCTGAACTGCCGCACCACGACGATGCGCTGCGACAGCTTGAGCTTGAGCGACGACGCTAGAATGGAGCGGCTGTCGCCGGCGGAGTTCGAGATGAGATTGAGGTAGCCGCGGGCGCGAGAGGGACGGCCCGGATCGAAGGCGCGCACGGCGTCGAGATCGTTGCTGGTCTGCCAGACCTGAATGGCGCAGATGCACAAACCGACGAGGAAGACTCCGACGATCAGGTGCGAGAGATAGGTGCTGTCGGACGCGAAGATGGGCGCGATCAGGCCCTGGCTATGTGCGGCCGCGACCATGGCGAAGCCCGCAATATTGACTAGCGCAAAGCGCAACACCAACAACGAGCGGCGTGGGTCGGCGGCGCGGACATCGTACTTGCTGCTGAGAATGGTCAGGAGCTGTCGCGCGTCACGGCGAGCAGCCCGGCGATCGGCCTGACTCTCTTGATCCACTGACTCTGGAACGACCGGCGCGATATAGGCCACTTCCATCTCTCCTCCTCGAACTGACTGCCGCAGGCGGCTGGCTCTTCCGCCTCGACCTCAGATTGAGCGTTGTTTCCCGCTCCGCATTCCCGACACACCTGTGGCGATCTTGGGCGATCGGCGCCCTATCGCCGCCACAGCCATTGATCGTGGGGGATTAAAGTTAATTTTTCGAGAAACAGGGGGAGCCGCGCGACTCGGCGAAAACCCTGGGGTTTTCCGATCTACCCTCGGTCCATGTGGAGACCGGGGACCAGCTTCCTAGCCTCTATCGCCTCGCCAGGCATGATCCGAACCTCCGGTCGCAGCCGCCGATAGCTGAGCGCGCGATGGTCGAGGAGATTTGGGCCGGGTGCGGCGACCACCAGAATTTCGGCGGCGAGCGGCCCGAAATCGGCGCGAAAATGCACCGAGCTCTTGAGCGCCAAGATGCGTTGCTCGGCAGGCTCGAGGCCGAGATGGCGGAAGATAGCCTGGTCGGCTGCCTGCAGCTTCCTCGAGGCGACCAACACGGCAACGCCGCCGATCCGCAGCAAGGCCATCGGCCCCAGCTCCATGCGGGCGCCCAGATAGAAGGGGCCGGTGCCGGTGAAGCGGCCATCGCCCAGCCGTTCCACCCGGAAGCGGGCACGCAACGGCTCCGTGCCGTCGAGGCGCGTCTTGGCGCCGAGGGCGATCGCGACCTCGGTCCCTTCACCCGCTGCGTGGGCCGCCTCGGCGGCTTGCGGATCGTAGACCAGCGCTACTGCCGCGCCTTGCGCATCTTGGCGCACCAGCTCTGCCAAGATCCCGACGCCGTCGCCATCGGCGCCACCGCCCGGATTGTCCTGACTGTCGGCGAGGATGATGGGGCCAGCACCGCTGCGCCAGTTGGCGCGGGCGTGGGCCACGGCCTCCTCGATGCGCCAGATGCGCGGCGCAAAGTCGTGTTCTCGACCGACGATCTCATCGGACAGACTGTGGGCGAGACGCTCCGCTTCCGCTTGATCGTGCGCATAGGCAACCACCGAAGGCCCGCAATCCCAGATATCGGCAGGACTGAACCCGCAGGCGAAGGAGAGGCTTGCGTCCTTCACGCTAGCTTCGAGCCCTTCCAGCAGCCTATAGAGACCCTTCGCCGGTTCGACGAGAGTACAGCCGCTGGTGACGGGGATCAGGAAGGGAATCTGGCGGAAAGCCTTGGCGCGGCCCGCCCTTCCGTCGAGAAGATGGTGCAGTCGGCGCGCTACACGCGCGCCCGTGGCCGCCATGTCGACATGTGGGTAAGTGCGATAGGTATCCAGGGCATCGCTCAGCGCAACTATCGCCGGCGTGACGTTCGCATGGAGGTCGAGGCTGGCCACGATCGGCACCTCGGCGCCAAGCCGGTGTCGCAGGCGGCGCAACAGCTCTCCTTCGCCGTCCTCCAGGTGCTCCGTCACCATGGCGCCGTGCAGGTCGAGATAGAGCGCATCGATACGACCCAAGCTGCCCAGATCCTCGAGGATCATAGCTACGATCCGTTCGTATGCGTCCTCGGTCACCTCGGCCGAGGGCGTTGCCGAGGCCCAGGTCAGCGGCAGCAGGTCGTAGTCGAGCTCGCGCCCCGCCTCGACGAAACCCGAGATCGGAATGTTGATGCCCGCGACCGCCTCGAACAGGCCGACGCCGCGCGCGAGACCCGGCCAGCCGCTCGCGGTCAGGAAATCGCGGTAAGTGGCCTTGCTGGGCGCAAAGGTGTTGGTTTCGTGCTGGAAGCCGCCGACTGCGACACGGCGTTTGGACCCGCTCATGGGCCGGGAGCGTGGCGCGGGGGCCCCGGCGCGGTCAAGACCGCCGGCGCGGGCCGGCGATAGCGCAAAAAGAAACCGGCCCCGCAGACGGAGCCAGTCGGACGCGCGATGTCGCTGGCGGTTACTCGCCGGAGGCTTTGGATACCGGCGCCATGGCTTTTTGGATCTCGCCGGGTCCGCTCTGCGCTGCGCCGACGATCCATGGCTCTTCCGGATAGACCGGCGCGACGGGCGGCAGCGCCATTGGCTCGCTGGGCGGCGCCACAATCGCCGGCGCTGCGTCGCTCGACACGCTGGCGCGCGCAACCGGCTTGTTCGTGGGAACGGCCGCGTCCTCCACCCGCACGACCAGGCAATCGAGCGACTTGGCCTTGACCTCGCCGCACAGCGCGGCGGCGGCGGCGGCACGAGCGAAGACCTGGCTCTGGACTCGGTAGAAGATGCCTTTTTCCGGACCGAGGTCGGCCTCGGCGATGACTGGCGTGGCATGTTCGAGAATGACGCCGGTTGCCTGCTGCACCTCCTGCCAGCCCTTCTCTGCCCGCTCCGCGCTGCGGAACGCGCCGAACTGAACGGCGTAGCCCTTGCGGCCGCTTGCGGATGTGATCGGTCCCGTTGCCTTGCGCTGCTCGGCGTCGGTTGCCCGGTCCGGCTGCGGCAGCGCAGCCATCTGAGTCATTGGCTTGGGTGCCATGGGCTTGGCGGTCGGCACCGGCGCGCTATTGGATGCGTGCCTCTCCTCCTCGCGCAGCGCGCCGGCCGTGATTCGGTCGGCATCGCTGTCGTAGCGGTAATTCGGCAGGGCGGCGGTCTGTGAGCCACGCACAGACTTGCTCGGCGAAGTGCCGGCAACACGCGGATAGAGCGGGACCGGAGCGCCATCGGCCGGGCGCGGCGTCATCGCCGCAACCGGGCTGCTGCGCGGCACCTCGGCAAGCGACGAAAGCTGCGTCTCGCCGATCCGCGGGTCCGCGGCAAGATTGTCGCTCCCCGGAGCCGGCGCAACCTCCGGCGACAGCGACATGGAAAGCTGAAGATTGTTGAGAAGCGCCGGAGCCTGGGGATCGAATGCGAGTCCGGCGCGATAGTGGTCCTGCGCTGCGGCATGCTCACCTATCTGATCCTTGGCGACACCAAGGGCGTTATAGACGCGGGAGTCCTCGGGAGCGGCGAGCAGCGCGCTCTGAAGGACCGTATAGGCCTTCTCGTACTCCTGCTGCGCCAGATGGACCCGTCCCAGTCCGTAGAGCGCCTCGGCGTGATTGGGGTGTGTGGCGAGCACTTGGCGGTAGGCCAGGCTGGCGCTTTCGTAGTCACCAACCTGATGAGCGGAGGCAGCCAAAGTGACCAGCGGTTCGGTGGCGGTGGGATTGAGCTCGTGTGCGCGCGCACACATGCCGATGGCAACGTAGTAGCTGGCCTTCTCGTAGAGCTGATCGCACAGCCGGAGCACACGCTGTCCCGGCTCGTTGCGTGTCATCAGCGCCGGATCGATCGCAACCGCGCCCTTGTCGACCGCGCAACCGCCCGCGACAAGGACCAGCCCTAGCGCAGTGAAACAGCGCCCGTAGCGCCCGGCCAGATAACGTCCTGCCTTCCTAGCCACGATGACCCCCACTTCCCAGCGATAGAGGTGAGCAGGCGCGAATCCTGGTGCCCGCCTTTACTCAGCGCGGGCAAGCTTAATGGCTTGGCCTTAACGGCCTCCTAATCTTGTCTCGGCTTTGGGGCGAATGCCGAGCGTTCCAAGTCGCTTCAAGATAAGATCATAACTACCTGAAGTATCGAATTTTTTACTCTGGCCGACGCGACTGGTTAGATGTCGGCATAGACATGGGTCTCGGCTTTGCCGCCGGGGTGGGTGACCGCCCCTTGATAGGCCGGGCCCACGGTCTGAGCGTATCGCCACAGCGCCCCCGACTGGTGGTCGTGCGTGCGTGGCTTCCAGCTCTTGGCCCGTGCCGCTAGCTCCTGGTCGCTCAGCTCGACCGCAAGCGTCTCCCCCTCGGCGTCGATGACAATGATATCGCCATCCTTCAGCAGGCCGATCGGCCCACCGACCGCGGCTTCGGGCCCGACATGGCCGATGCAAAAACCGCGCGTGGCGCCGGAGAAACGGCCGTCGGTGATCAGCGCCACCTTGTCGCCCATGCCTTGACCATAGAGCGCGGCGGTAGTCGACAGCATTTCGCGCATCCCGGGGCCGCCCTTCGGGCCCTCGTAGCGGATAACCAGGACCTCGCCCTCTTTGTAACTGCGATCGTGCACGGCCTTGTAGCAAGCCTCCTCGCTGTCGAAACAGCGCGCTGGCCCGCGGAATCGCAGCTTCTTCATGCCGGCCACTTTCACGATGGCGCCTTCCGGCGCCAAATTGCCGGCGAGCGCGACCACGCCCCCGGTCTTGCTGAGCGGTCTGCTGGTCGGCAGCACCACCTCCTGATCGCTCGGCACCACCACGTTCTTCAGGTTCTCGGCGATGGTCTCGCCGGTCACCGTGATGCAGTCGCCGTGCAAGTATCCGCCGTCGAGCAACGCCTTCATCAGGACCGGAATACCGCCGATCTCGTAAAGATCCTTGGCGACGAAGCGCCCTCCGGGCTTGAGGTCGGCGATGTAGGGCGTCTCGCGGAAGATGCGGCCGACCTCGGCGAGATCGAAGTCGATCCCCGCCTCGTGGGCCATCGCTGGAAGGTGGAGCCCGGCATTGGTCGAGCCGCCCGAGGCGGCCACCACGCGGGACGCGTTCTCGAGCGCCTTGCGGGTCACGATGTCACGCGGGCGGATGCCTTTGTGGAGCAGGGCCATGACCGTCTCGCCGGCGGCCTCGGCGTAGGCGTCGCGCGACTCATAGGCGGCCGGCGCGCCCGCCGAGGCTGGCAGCGCGAGCCCGATCGCCTCGGAAACGCAGGCCATGGTGTTCGCCGTAAACTGGCCGCCGCAGGAGCCGGCCGAAGGGCAGGCCACGCATTCGATCTTGTGCAACTCCTCGTCGCTCATGTTCCCGGCCGAATGGGCGCCGACCGCCTCGAAGACGTCCTGAACCGTGATGTCCTTGCCCTTGTAGCGCCCCGGCAGGATCGAGCCACCGTAGAGGAAGACCGAGGGCACATTGAGGCGGATCATCGCCATCATCATGCCGGGCAGTGACTTGTCGCAGCCGGCCAAGCCCACCAGGGCGTCGTAGCAGTGTCCGCGCATGGTGAGCTCGATCGAGTCGGCGATGAGATCCCGGCTCACCAGAGAGGACTTCATGCCGGCATGGCCCATCGCAATGCCATCGGTCACGGTGATGGTGGTGAATTCGCGCGGCGTGCCGTGCGCCGCCTTGACGCCGCGCTTGACGACCTGTGCCTGACGGGCCAGCGAAATGTTGCAGGGTGCCGCCTCGTTCCAGCAGGTCGCGACGCCGACGAAGGGCTGGGCGATCTCCTGCTCGGTCATGCCCATGGCGTAGTAGTAGGAACGGTGCGGTGCCGAAGCCGGACCGACTGAAACGTAGCGGCTCGGCAGCTTCGATTTGTCGTACTTGGGCTTGGAGTCCAGCGGCATTGCCTCTTCTCCCTTGCGGCGAGCCGCTGTCCGGCCCGCCTTCCTTTCGTCAGGCGCTTGCTAGGCGCTCCAGCGCGACGCCCAGCTTCTTGAGCGCGAGCTGCGCCTCGGCCCGACGCTCTTTCTGTTCCTCGACCACCTCGGCTGGTGCCTTGGCAACGAACTGCTCGTTCTGCAGCTTGCGGTCGACCTTGTCGATCTCCTGGCGAGTCTTTTCTACCTCTTTGGCGAGGCGCGCGCGCTCGGCCGCAAAATCGACGACGCCGGCGAGCGGCAGTGCCAGAATCGCGTCGTCGACCACCAGTTGGACGGCACCGCTGGCCGCGCCGTCTTCGCGGCCGATCCTCTCCAGGCGCGCAAGACGGCCGATGAGTTCGCGGTAACGATCGAGCCGCGCCACCGTCGCCGGCCCTGCCTCGCGCACGATCAACGGCAGCTGGATGCCCGGCGGCACGTTCATCTCGGCGCGCACAGCCCGGATCTCCGAGATGATCCGAATAACGCTCTCGACCTCGGCCCGGGCGTCGGCGTCCGTCAGTGCCGCTGCGGCCTCCGGCCAGGGCGCGGTGATTAGCATTCCCGAGGCGCCGGGCAGGTGTTGCCAGAGCTCCTCGGTGACGAAGGGCGCAACCGGGTGGAGCAGATGCAAAATGCGGCCGAGCGTCCAGGCCATGGTGCTGCGGGTTTCGACCGCGGCCCGCTCGTCTCCGCCAGAGAGCATCGGCTTGGTGAACTCAAGGTACCAATCGCAGAAGTCGTCCCACACGAAGTGATAAAGGAGGTGCGCCACGTCGTTGAAGCGATAGGCGGCAAAGGCATTGTCCAGATCCGCGGATAGCGCGTCGGCCTTACCGACGATCCAGCGGTTAACCACCTGCTGACACCTCGACGGGTCGTAATCGGTAACAAGCGCCGCTCCGTTCATCAAGCAATAGCGCGCCGCATTCCACAGCTTGGTGCCAAAGTTGCGGTAGCCTTCGATGCGCGATTCCGAGAGCTTGACGTCGCGGCCAGGGACGGCGAGCGCCGCCAAGGTGAAGCGCACGGCATCGCATCCGTAGCGGTCGATGGTCTCCAAAGGGTCGATGATGTTGCCCTTCGACTTGGACATCTTTTGGCCTGCCTGGTCGCGCACCAGGGCGTGGATGTAGACCGTGCGAAACGGCACCTCACCCATGAAGTGGATGCCCATCATCATCATCCGGGCGACCCAGAAAAAGATGATGTCAAAGCCGGTGACCAGCACGTCGCCAGGATAGAAGCGCTTCAGCGCCGCCGTCTCTTCCGGCCAACCGAGCGTCGAGAAGGGCCAGAGCGCGGACGAGAACCAGGTGTCGAGCACATCCTCGTCCTGGCGCAGCGCGACGGCCTTGCCGTAGTGCGCCGCGGCCGATGCCTTGGCGCCGGCCTCATCCATGGCGACGAAAATTTCGTTGTCGGGCCCGTACCAGGCGGGAATGCGATGACCCCACCAGATCTGGCGCGAGACGCACCAAGGCTGGATGTTGCGCATCCATTCGTAGTAGGTGTTCTCCCACTGTTGGGGCACGAACTTGGTGCGACCTTCTTCGACCGCGCGCACCGCCGGCACCGCAAGAGTCTTGGCGTCGACGTACCACTGATCGGTCAGCCAAGGCTCGATCGCGACGCCAGAGCGGTCGCCATGCGGCACCATGTGGCGATGCGCTTCGACCTTCTCCAAGAAGCCACCTGCCTCGAGGTCCGCCACCACCTTCTTGCGGGCGTCGTAGCGGTCGAGCCCGCGATAGGCCTCTGGCGCCTCCATGCCGATGCGCGCGTCGCTGTCGAGCACGTTGACCATCGCCAGCCCGTGGCGGCGGCCGACATCGAAGTCGTTGAAATCGTGGGCCGGGGTGATCTTAACCGCGCCGCTGCCGGTCTCCGGATCGGCATAGTCGTCGGCCACGATCGGGATGCGTCGCCCGACCAGCGGCAGAACGACCCGCTTGCCCACCATGTCCCTGTAGCGCTCGTCCTCCGGATGGACCGCGACCGCGGAGTCGCCGAGCATGGTCTCCGGCCGCGTGGTCGCGACGACGATAAAGCGGCCTTCTTCGCCCTCGATTGGATAGCGCAGATGCCAGAGGTTGCCGTTGACCTCCTGCTGCTGGACCTCGAGGTCCGAGATTGCGGTGTGAAGCTTGGGATCCCAGTTGACCAGCCGTTTGTCGCGATAGATCAGTCCCTGGCGATGCAGCGCGACGAAGACCGTGCGCACCGCGTTCGACAACCCTTCTTCCAGGGTGAAGCGCTCGCGCCGCCAGTCCGCCGAAGCGCCGAGGCGGCGCAGCTGGCGTATGATGGCGCCGCCGGATTCCTCCCGCCACTTCCAAACCGCGTTGAGGAAGCTCTCTCGCCCCAGGTCGTGACGTGTCTTCCCTTGCTCGGCCAGCTTGCGCTCGACCACCATCTGGGTCGCGATGCCGGCGTGATCGGTCCCGGGCTGCCACAAAGCATCCCGGCCGCGCATGCGGTGATAGCGGATCAAGATGTCTTGAAGCGTGAAGGTGAGCGCGTGCCCCATGTGCAGGCTGCCCGTCACGTTGGGCGGCGGCATCATGATCGTGTAGGGCTGCGCATTGCCCTGGTCGTGAGCGGCGAAAGCGCCGGTCTCCTCCCAGCGGCGATAGTGGTCGGCTTCGACCTCGGCCGGTCGAAAGGTCTTCTCCAACATGGTCAGGCGTCAGGTTCCTGTGGGCGGCGGTGGCGGCGAAGCTATAGTCGAATGCGGCGAACGGCGATTGAAGGCGGTCGTTTCGCGTCAGTCTTCCTCTACTCGCCGCACCAGCTTCTTCACCTCTTCGCGCACGATCCGCTCCACGATTCCGCCGAGGTGCTGGTCGAGCCAGGCTTTGAGCTCCGGCTTGAGCACTTCGCGCACCACGTCTTCGACGGTGCGGCCGTCACCGATGCTGAGCGTACGCTGAGCGCGCACCTCCGCGCCTGCGCGCGGAATAGCGCCGAGCGACGACAAGGCTGCGGCTCTCGTGGCCTCGGCCAGCAGGCTTTCGTTATCGGTCACAGGCTCAGGCACGGGTTGCGCCTCCTCAGCAATCGGCTCGGGTTCGGGTTCTGGTTCTGGCTCGGGGATCGGCTCCGGTTCCGCGGTCATATCGCGCTGCGGTTCAGGCTCCGGTTCCGGTTCGGGCTCTGGCGTCGGCTCCGCTTCGACCAGCGGTTCCGGTTCGGGCTCAGGCACTGCGGCTTCGACTGACGGCGCCTGTCCTTCAACCGCTTCGACCACCTCGGTCAGCTCCACGACCTCGTCCTCTTCGGGCTCCACCGGAGAAGCTTCCGTCGCAGCGGGCTCGGCCGCCGCCGACTCAGCTGGGGGAGCTGCCGTGGGCGCGGGCGCGCCCGTCGAAGGCTTTTCCTCCTCAGCCCCCTCTTCGGAGATGATCCGGCGGATCGATGCCAGGATCTCTTCCATTGTCGGTTCGCCTTGGGTCTGCGTGTCGCTCATACCGTCATCGAGTCCCGGGGCTCTGTTGTGTTTCGGCATTTGCCGGCTCGTCCAGCCCGGCGCGGACTGAGGCCCAACAATAGCCCCTGGCGGCCCCCCACTGCCAATGGCTAATCCCTCGCCCCCTAGTCGGCCACCCCTGGGGCGTCAAGCCCGAACCAGCTATCCCGGACCTCGTTGTAGTCGGCCTCGGGGTCGTAGTGCGGGACCGCCAGGTCCAGGTCGCTTGAGGTCAGCCGACCGATCGCGGAGACGACCTGATAGCCGGCGACGACCTCGTCGCGACGTGCACCAACCAGATTGACCTGGGCGTCCAGCAACTCCTGCTCGGCATCGAGAATGTCGAGGATCGTACGGGCGCCGACCGCGTTCTCCTGACGCACTCCTTCGAGGGCGATCTCAGCCGCCCGGACCTGAGCCTCGAAGGAAGAGATGGCGGCGCGGGCGGTCAGCAAGGCCTCCCAGGCGCTGGTCGCCTCCTGCTCGATTCGGCGCCGGGTCTCCTCGACCTCGATCCGACGCTGATTGGCGGTCTGCTTGGCCTGGCGCACGCGGCTCGAGACCGCGCCGCGCTGGTAGAGGGGCACTGTGACCTCAGCCAGAACCTGCAAACCTTCGCTGTGGCTTTCGCGGCTGGTGGTCTCCTCGCGGTGGCTGGCACTGCCGATCACTGCGACGCTCGGCAGCAACTCGCCCTCGACGAGCCGCACTTGATTTCGGGCCGCGCGCTCGCTGTAGCTTGCAGCCTGGACGTCGGGGTTGTTGTCCGTGGCGACGGTCACCACGTCGCTGAGGCCCACCGGAAGGCTGTAGAGCGGGGACGGAGCGCCCAGCGCACCTGGCTCCAGTCCGGTCACCTCGCGGAACACCGCCCGACTGGCGTTGAGAACGCCCTCTGCGGCGATGCGCGCGGCCGTGGCGCCGGCGAGCCGGCTTTCGGATTGGGCGACATCGGTGCGGGTGATCTCGCCGACCTCGAAACGATCCTGGGCCGCTTCCAGCTGGCGGCGTAGCACTTCTTCGTTGCTGATATTGAGCCGGAGCACCGATTGGTCGCGCCACACGTCGGTGTAGGCCGTGGACGCGCGCAGCAGCACGTCCTGCTCGACGCTGGTCAGTCGATAGCGCTCTGCGATGACCTCGTTCTCGGCGCGCTCGGTATCGGCCAGCGTGCGCCCACCGCGATAGAGCGGCTGGGACACTTCGAGCGTGGCGCTGCGCGGCGTCGTCCCCTCGTCGTCGGTGTGGCTGTCGATTCGTGCCTTGCCGGCAGAGCCGCTGGCGGTCACCGTCGGGCGCCAGTTGGAGAGCGCCTGGGGCACCCCCTCGTTGACCGCGCGCAGCCGCGCCTGGGCGGCGCGCAGGGTCGGGTTGTTCTGGATGGTTGCGGCCAGCGCCTCGGGCAGGGTCTGGGCCACCGCCGGCGTACCGCCATAGGACAGCGCAAAGAGCGTACAGGCGGCAACGAGGCCCACCCTCACCGCGGCGATTGCATACGGCCAGCGCGCCGCCACCCGGACCTTCCAGCAATGCATCGACCTACCTTGTCCCTCCCGCCCCTTTCGAATCGGCCCTTCGCCGCCGGGCCGTGACACTAGAACACGAAGCTGGGTTCGCGGGCAAAACCCGGCAACAGCGGTGTGGCCGCGTCGAACAGCGTCCGGCTCGAGACCACGTCGCCGATCCGCCGGGTCAGCGTCGCGCGCCCCATCGCGCGCTCGCTCCGCACCACAGTCACCAGACGCCCGCCGTCGGCCAGTTGATCGGTCAGCGCCTTGGGTAGCTCCGCCACCGCGCCGTTCAACAGAATTACGTTGTAGGGCCCCTGCCTGGGATGCCCGGCGCCAAGCGGGCCCTCGACCACTTCGGCGTTCATGACGTCGGTCTCGCTCAGAATCTCGATCGCTCGCTTGGCCAGCGCGGGATCGCATTCCAGCCCGACCACGGTGGCGCAGAGCCGCGCCAGGATCGCTGTCGCGTAGCCCGAGCCACAGCCGACATCGAGAGCAATGTCGCCAGGTCCGGGCGCTGCCGCCTGCAGCAGGCGCGCCAGGACCATCGCCTCCATTAGATAGCGTCCGTTTCCGAGCGGTAGGTCCTCGTCGACATAGGCCACACTCCGCTTGTCTGACGGCACGAAGCGCTCGCGTGGCACCTCCCGGAAGGCGGCGATCAGCTCCTCGTCCCACACTCGATTGGTGCGGATCTGGCTCTCGACCATCGTGACGCGCGCCTGGGCGAAGTCGAACATCGGCGGTTCCGCTTTTGCCCGGCTGCCTGGGAAGGGCGGCCGGAGTCCGTGCCCGGTTTATACTGGTC